>CAMJQX010000006.1 GCA_946408145.1 uncultured Clostridia bacterium | reverse complement strand
GGAGCGAGCTTTCGTGATGCTTCACGGAAGCGAGATGATCCGGAGCTTGTGCCGATGAAACGAAGCGTGGCGCAAATCCGGCCGCAAAGTATTTATGGTTTCTATTAGTGGATAGTATTACGCGGCAGTTCCCCGTCGCGTCTCGTAGGAGCGGCTATCAGCCGCCCGCCGCGGGACAAGGTGCAATTGCATCGAAAAAGTGAGGCAAATCCACACATTTCTGTGGATTCACCCCACTGTTTCCTTGTAATACTGTAAAACGCCGCCGGGAGCGACACAAGGCTCTCCCCTTCGTCAGCGTCCGGGCTTTGGGCCGTACTTCCGCATTCCGCAGCACACCCCCTTTTCGGGGCAGCGCATTCTCTTGCCGAGCGAAACGGCAGCCTCAGGCAGGCGGCCGCTCGTCGGGCGGCGGCGTATTCCCCTTCTCTCTGATCAGGCGCTTCGCCCTGTTCTTGCTGCGGGCGGAGAGCACGACGCTCTGCAGGATGATGAAGAAGCCGAGCATGGCGCCGTTGGCCATCTCCTGCCACCAGGAGGCGTTGAGGGGGCTGAGCGCGATGATCTTCTGGATCGTGGCGAGGATCATGGCGCCGAAGAAGGTGCCGATGACGTTGCCCACGCCGCCGGTGAGCAGCGTGCCGCCGATGATGGAGGCCGCGATCGCGTCCATTTCGCCGCGCATGGCGACGCTCGCGTTGCCGGCGGGCTTGTGCATCAGGAAGACGAAGCCCGCAAGGCCGCTCAGCAGGCCGCTGATCACATAGCTCCAGAAGATGGTGCTCTTGACGTTGATGCCCAGCATCAGCGCGCTCTGCTGGTTGCCGCCGACGGCGTAAATATGCCGGCCGAGCTTTGTATAGCGAAGAAGCAGGTACATCAGGATCACCACGGCGACCGCGACGATCGCCCCGATCTCGATCTTGGCCGGGATCAGGTTGCCGTTCTGCGCCGTATAGCCGAGCCAGGAGATCTTGAGCTTGGTCTTGACCAGCGCCAGGAACGCCTCATGCTGCACCTTCACGGGGTTGACGGAGAGGATCGTCGTCAGGCCGCGTGCGAGGAACATGCCCGCGAGGGTCACGATAAAGGGCTGGATCTCGAGATAGCTGACGAGGAAGCCCTGCAGCAGACCGAAGCCCAGGCCGATGCCCAGCGCCAGCAGGAAGGTCAGGAAAATGCTGAGAAAGCTGCTCTCGACGCTGACCTTGTTGAGAAACAGCGCACAGCTCATGACGGTAAGGCCGATCACGCCGCCGACGCTGATGTTGATGCCGCCGCCGATCATGACGATCGTCAGGCTGCAGGCGATGATGATCAGCGCCGCGTTGTCGTTGAGCAGGTCAAAGATCTGCTGCGGCTTCAGGAAGCCGCCCTTGAGCGTGAGCATTGCCGCAAGGTACATGGCGGCGAAAATGCCGATACTGATGAACATCAGCATCTGCGCGTCGGTCAGCGGCTCTCTCTGCCGGATGCGCGCACCGCGGTTCTTGTCCGCCATTCAGCTCACCCCCTCTTTCTGTGCGTTCTGAGGCCCGCCGGATCGGATGCGGTTCCACAGCGCCGTGAGCTTGCTCTTGACCACCGGCGAGCCCGCGACCACGATGATGATGATCACGATCGCCTTGTAGGCCTTGACATTGACCGGCGCCACATTCATGGCGTACAGGGTGGTGGTCAGCATCTGGATGATATAGGCGCCCAGAACACTCCCGATCAGGCGGAATCGGCCGCCGCCGAGGTTGTTGCCGCCGATGGCCACCGCGAGGATCGCGTCCATCTCGATGTCGACCAGCAGGGTCTTGTGGTTGAGCTGGCCGAGACGGCACACGCCGATGATGCTCGCGACCGAGACGCAGACGCCGAGCAGGATGAAGCTCATGAGCTTGATGTAGGTGGGATTGATGCCGTTGAGGCGCGCCGCGTTGGCGTTGATGCCGACCGACTGCGTATAGAGGCTGAGGCTCGTGAACTTGAACACGAGAAACAGCAGCAGGCCTACCAGCAGCACCGCGAAGATCGGCGTCGGCACCGGGATGCCGGGGATCGTCATGCCGATGGAGCTGATGATCGGGCTGTTGAGCTGCGGCGTCGCGTCGCCGTTGATCCAGTAGGCGATCGAGCGGCCGCAGGAATAGAGGATCAGCGTCGCGATCATGGGCTGGATCCGGAACACGGCGACGAGCGTGCCGTTGAAGAGCTTGAAGAGGATCGTCGCGAGGGTGCAGAGCACGAGGCCGATGATCACACTGCTGATCGTGATGCCGCCCATGCCCTGCAGCACCTTGACGAACACGGCGCCGGAGATCGCGCCGACCGCGCCGACGGAGATATCCTGGCCGCCGCAGGCCGCCGTGACGAGCGTCATGCCCATGGCGATGATCGCAAGCTCGCTCGCGCTGTCGATGACGCTGATGAGGTTGCCGGCCAGCACGTTGTTGCCGCTGTTGTTGACGCGCATGGTGATGGAGAAGAAGCTGATGTCCCGAAAGAGGTTGAACACGAGCAGGATGGCCAGCGCGATCAGCGGGATCAGCAGCTGACCGAGGCCGGAGGAAGTTTTTTTCTTGTTCTTCATGTCACCGCTCACCTCCCGCGATCGTCTTCATGACGTGCTCCTGCGTCAGCTCGTCCCCTGTCAGCTCGCCCACGATCTTGCGGTCGCGCATGACGATGAGACGCGAGCAGGTACGCAGCATCTCCTCGATCTCCGAGGAGATGAAGGTTATGCTCATACCCTCCTCTGCGAGCTTGAGCACGAGCTTCTGGATCTCTGTCTTGGTGCCGACGTCGATGCCGCGCGTCGGCTCGTCGAGGATCAGGTACTGCGGGTGCGTCAGCAGCCAGCGGGCCAGGATGACCTTCTGCTGGTTGCCGCCGGAGAGGGATTTGATGGGTGTATCCGAAGAGGCGGTCTTGATATCGAGCGCCTGGATGTACTCGTCCGCAAAGGCCTCGGCCCTGGCGCGGGAGATCGGATGGTTCATCCCCTTGACCACCTGCAGCGCGAGGATGATGTTGTCCCGCACGGAGAGGTCGGCGATGATGCCGTCGCGCTTGCGGTCCTCGGGCAGGTAGCCGATGCCGCGCTTCATGGCGTCGAGCGGCTTGCCGATCTTCACCTGTTTGCCGTCGACACGGACCGTGCCGCCCGTGACAGGGTCGGCGCCGAAGATGGCGCGCACGCTCTCGCTGCGCCCGGAACCGAGCAGGCCGGTAAAGCCGTTGACCTCGCCCTTCGCGATGTGGAAATCGAAGGGGCGGCTCTCGCTGCTCGAGAGGTTTTCGGCCTCGTAGTAGTTCACGCTGTCCTTCCCTGAGGGAGCCGCGTTCTTCTTGATGACCGACAGATCCTCCAGATCCTTGCCGATCATCTTCTCCACGAGCTTCACCTGCGGCAGCTCCCTGACCTCATACTCGCCGACGAGCTGGCCGTTGCGCAGGACGGTGATCTGATCGCTGACCGCGTAGACCTGCTCCAGAAAGTGCGTGACGAAGATGATGCCGACGCCCCTGGCCTTCAGGTCGCGCATCAGCGCGAAGAGCATTTCGACCTCCTTGTCGTCCAGCGAAGAGGTCGGCTCGTCGAGGATCAGCACCTTGCACTCGGTGTCCACCGCGCGGGCGATGGCAACCATCTGCTGAACGGCAAGGGAGCAGCTGCCCAGCTGCTGTCTGGGCCGGGCGGGGATCCCGAGGCTGTCGAGAAGCTCTCCCGCCCGTTTTTCCATCGCCTTCCAGTCGACGCCCCTGCCCTTGCTGCGGCCGATGAACATGTTCTCCGCAACGGTCAGGTTCGGGCAGAGCGTGATCTCCTGATACACGGTGCTGATGCCGAAGCTCTGCGCCTCCTGCGGCGAGTGGACGACGACGGGGCGGTCGATCCCTTCGAGCCGGATCTCGCCCGCATCCATGGGATATACGCCGGTCAGGACCTTGATCAGCGTCGATTTGCCGGCGCCGTTCTCCCCCATCAGCGCGTGGATCGTGCCTTTTCGCAGCGTGAAATCCACGTTTTCCAGCGCCTTTACGCCGGGAAAATACTTGCAGATCCCGCGCATCGTCAAAACAATTTCGTTCTGCATCCGTTCAGCTCCTCTGTCACTTCAGTCTGTAAAGAAAAGGCGCGGTGCGGACCGCGGATTTCTCCACTTCTCCACACCGCGCTGTTTGCTTATGTTATGTTTGCGGGTCGATAAACCGGGCAGGATCAGCCAAGGCCGTAGGTGAGGATGTCCTGACGGCAGATCGTCATGGCGTCGAAGCCCTTCTCGACAGAGATGATCTGGTTGAGCTCGTTCAGGCCTTCGATCTCGCCGCCGGCCTCAAGGGTCTTGATCATCTGGTCGATCACGCCGGCCTGGAAGGGGCTGCACTGGCCGTCGTAGTTCCACTCGCCGCTGAACACCTTTTCAAGGGCCCACTTGTTGCAGTCAAAGCCCATGATGATGACGTCGCCGTCAACGCCGTGGGTGATGCCCTTGGCGTCCAGAGCCTGGACAACACCGTCGGCCATGCCGTCGTTCTCGGCGTAGACGATGTTGAAGGACTCGCCGGCGTCAATGGCAGCCTCGGCGATCTTGCGGGCCTCGTTGGGATCCCAGCTGTCGCCGCCGGTGCCTTCGCGAACGATGTTCCAGTTTTCAGCTGCTTCGCACTTCTCGGTCAGAGGATCGCTGCGGCCGATCTGGGCGGCAGAACCGAGCTGGCCCTGGATGTGGAGGATGTTGTACTCCTCAAGGCCGAGGCTCTCCAGCCACGCAACGGCGGTCTCGCCCTCAAGGCGCATGTCGGAGACGACGGCAGCCGTGTACAGGCTGGGATCGCAGTCGATCATGCGGTCGAAAAGGAAGACCTTGATGCCGGCTTCCTGGGCCTCTTCGAGGACCTCATCCCAGCCGGTGGTCTCAGCGGCGGAGACCAGGATGTACTCGACTTCAGCGGTGATGAAGCCTCTGGCGGCCTCGAGCTGCTTGTCGGCGGTGGGGGCGGTGACGAAGGTGGCGTCGTAGCCGTTCTCCTTGGTGAAGGTGTCGTTCAGATCCTTGACGTTGGCCTGACGATAGCCGGATTCGGAGGGGTCGAGGTTGATGATGCCAACTTTGATCAGGTCGTCATCGGCGAAAGCATTGACAGCCGTGAACGCGAAGACCATGACCAGCACGAGGAGCAGCGCAATAAGTTTACGATTCATACGGTTTAGCCTCTCTTTCAATTTTTGTGATCCGAATTTGTTCGGACTTGATGTCATCATGATACTGCCTTTCACATTGAAAGTCAACGGTTTGTACAGACAGAACACCGATTTCTCCCCCTTTGACAATACCAATTTTTGTACCGCATTTGTTATGGCCATACAAATCTCATGTTTTTATCGCTTTTTTATTGAAAGTAAACGTTTTCGCAACTTCTGCACCCACTTTAACGGCGGTTGTACTCTTGTCGCTTTGCACAATTTTACCCGGTTTTTTACAGTTCACGGCTTCTGCGGTCGATCTTTCGGAAGATTTGTATTGAAAGTGATCGTTTACTTCGATATAATCAATTCAGAACAACTGAGCAATTCGAGGAAGGAGGCATCCGTTCTTGAATCTGAAATACCAGATGGTGGCCGAGGCGCTCAGAGCCGGCATCCGCGACGGCGTCTATCAGAAAACGCTCCCCACCGAGCAGGCGCTCTGCGCGCAGTTCCAGGTGAGCCGTCAGACCGTGCGGCAGGCGCTTTCGCTCCTGGAGTCCGAGCGGCTGATCGACAGGCGGCAGGGCAGCGGCTCGCACATCCGCGAGCAGAAGGAACAGCCCGCGAACCGCAGGCTGTCCATCGCCGTGGTCACGACGTATATCAGCGACTATATTTTCCCCAGCATCCTGCGCGAGATCGAGGCCGTCTGCTCGGAGAACAACAGCGTTCCCCTGCTCTTCGCCACACAGAATCAATTCGCCAGCGAGCGCAAGATCCTGGAGACGCTGCTCGGCCTGGAGCAGCTCGACGGCGTTCTTGTGGAAGGCACCAAAACCGGGCTCCCCAATCCCAACCTCCGGCTCTATCAGCAGCTGATCGAGAAAGGGATCCCGCTCGTGTTCATGCACGGCAATTACGACCAGCTGCAGGATACGCTGTATGTGCTGGACGACAACGCCGCCGGCTGCAGGATGCTCGTCGAGTATCTGTACAGGAAGGGGCACCGGAGGATCGCCGGGATCTTCAAGCACGACGATATCCAGGGTCTGCAGCGCTTTGCCGGTTACCTCGACGCGCTGCAGGAATTCGGCCTTCCCCCCGACGACGACAGCATCCTCTGGTACAGCACCGACCAGAAGGATCGCTTCCTGAAAGACGGCTTTGCCGAGGCGCGGGTCAACGAGATCCTTTCCGGCTGCAGCGCCGTTGTCTGCTACAACGACGAGATCGCCGCGCGGCTTGCGGCGCATCTGACAAAGTGCGGCCTGTCGATCCCGAATGACGTCGCCATCGTCAGCTTCGACAACAGCCAGTACAGCGAGATGTCCAGTCCGCGCATCACTTCCCTCTCCCACGGGCCCTACAACGTCGGCCGCTCCGCCGCGGAGCTGCTGTTTCGCCATATGCGCGGCGAGAGCTGCGCCTCCGAACGCGTGCCCTGGTTTCTCGTCGAAAAAGAGAGCAGCTGAGGGCGGTATCTGGCTCGCCCTCCCCTCTTCCCGTTTCTATACGCAAGACAAGACCACCCGCAGAGCTGCGGGTGGTCTTGTCTTTTTGCTCTTTGGCTTTTTCAGCCGACTATTTCGTCGAGATCCGGCGCCGCGTCAGGCAGACGCAGCCCTCATTTCCCGTCCGGGAAGCTGGTGAACGAGGCGTACTCCATCTCCGGGAGCCCGTACTTCTCCTTCGCGTCCGCGATCGCGCGGATCATGAAGGCCATGTTGCGGGCCAGATTGCGCATGGTCTGCAGCCCCTCAAGATCCTTCTTCACGTCCTCGGCCGTGAAGCCGTGCACCTGGTTCCAATAGGTACTGGTGGCGATCGGCATACCCCGGATGCTGAAATACTTGTTCAGCACATCGAAGCTCGCGGTGTTGCCGCCCCTGCGGCAGGAGACGACGGCGGCGCCGACCTTGTCGTTCATGGGGATCTCGCCGGTGCTGTAGAAGAGCCTGTCCAGGAAGGAGAGGATGCTTCCGTTGGGGGAGCTGTAATAGACGGGACTGCCGACGACGAGCCCGTCCGCCGCCAGCAGCTTCGGAGCTGTCTCGTTGACGAGATCGTCGAAGACGCATTTGCCCGTTTGATGACACTTGCCGCAGGCAATGCAGCCGCGGATATTCTTGCTGCCGACCTGGATCAGCTCGGTCTCGATCCCCTCCTGCCGGAAAACATCGATCATCTCCTCCAGCGCCGCGGCCGTGCAGCCCTGCGCATGCGGGCTGCCGTTGAGCAGTAATACTCTTGGCATTTTTGTTCCTCCCGTTCTGTGTTGTCTTTTGTTTGTTCCGGGGAAAAGGCAGCGCTTTACGATCGCATCAAACTTGTTTTTCCCGAATAAGTCATCCGCAGCAGAATACGAGCCTGTTCATCTACGTCTGTCGACGGCATGGCCCGCAGGCCCCGCCTTCATTCCCGTGCGAAGACGCGCCCGTCCCCTGCTCTTCCTCACAGCAGCGGCGCCACGAACTTGGCGAGCTGCCCGATGATCCTGGTCGACAGCTTTTCGTTCTTTATCGTCTCATCGCTGACCTCGCGGCATTTTGCCAGCGTATCCTGAAAGTCCTCTTCGATGGCCTGGATGCAGCTCGTCCTGTACAGATAGGTGGCGCACTCGAAATGGTGATACAGACTGCGGTAGTCCAGATTGATCGTGCCGACCGCGGCCTTGCTGTCGTCGCTGACGAAAACCTTGGCGTGGACAAAGCCTGGCGTGTACTCGTAGATTTTCACGCCCGCCTTTGTCAGCGCGCGGTAATGGGTCTTTGCGAGCGCGTAGGGGATCTTTTTGTCGGGGATGCCCGGCAGGATCAGCTTCACGTCGACGCCGCGCAGCGCGGCGAAGCACAGAGCCGTCTCCAGCTCCCCGTCCAGTATCAGGTATGGCGTCATGATGTGGACGTAATCGGTCGCTCTGTTCAGAATATCCATATAGACCAGTTCGCCGACCTTGTATTCATCCAGCGGGCTGTCGCCGTAGGGCATGACATAACCGTCGGACTTCTGCGGCGCCTCGTTCTCTTCCGCCAGGAAGCTTGCATAATCCGCTTCTTTCTCGCGGACGTACCACATCTGCAGGAAGAGCAGGGTGAAGCTCTTCACCGCTTCGCCCTTGAGCATAACGGCCGTATCCTTCCAGTGTCCGAAGCGTTCGACCCGGTTGATGTACTCATCCGCCAGGTTGACGCCGCCGTTGAACGCCGTCTTCCCGTCGATCACGAGGATCTTGCGGTGATCGCGGTAATTGTAATGCGAGGAGATGACTGGCTTGATCGAGGAAAAAGCCTTGGCGCGGATGCCCTCGGCCTCGAGGCGCTTCCAGTAGTCGGCCGGCAGGGTGGACATCTCGCACATGCCGTCGTATATGACGCGCACGTCGACGCCCTCCTTCGCCTTGCGCATAAGGATATTCAGGATCCTGCCCCACATGTAGCCCTCTTCGATGATGAAGTACTCCATGAAGATGAACTTCTCTGCCTTTTCCAGCTCGTTCAGCATGGCCTCAAATTTCGCCTCGCCGGAGGGGAAGTAGCGCACCTCGGTATGGTCGTAGAGGGGGAAACTGCCGCTGTGGCTGAGGTACCTGCTCAGATCATCCGTCCCCGAGCCGTCGTGTTCGATCTCTTCGATCACTTCCCGCGGCTGGGAGATCAGGTCTTTGCTCGCGTCGATCTGCTCGCGGATCAGCCGGCGCTCTGTCCGATGCCCGAGATTGGTCTGAGTGAACAGCAAGATGCCTGTTCCGACCAGCGGAACGATCGAGATGATCAGCATCCAGGTCAGCTTGGCGGAGTTGTCCATGCCGCAGTTGAACAGATAGATCACCATCACGAGCGAAAACAGGCGCAGGATGCTGATCAGATCCGGAAACTTCTCGGTAAAGAATACAAAGCCGAATATCAGAAGGCCGATCTCAAGCGCGAACAGCAGGAGGATCAGAAAGAATCTGCTGAACACCAGACGCAGGATGCCTTTCTTCTGCGGCTTTGCCAGCCGGGCTACCGCTTCTTCGTTTTCCATAGCAAACCTCTGTTTCTTTTCATGATCGTCCCGAGCGCCGTCTTCCAGTCGGTGGGCATCGTCTTGCTCCCCCGGACGAAATCCTCGACCGCGGCGGCCTTGTCCGCCGCCGCAACGATGATCCCCTCCAGGGAATCGGGCGCCTTGCTTCCGGCGCCCGGCCACATGTGGCGCTCGATGATCTCCGCTGTTTTATCCGGGAGGTCTTCCACGAGCCTCCGCGCGACCGCGACCGAATCGGCGGGATGCTGCCGGAGGCACTGCTCCTCGGATTCGAACTTCGCGTCCCGGTCGAGGATGCCGAGATCGTGGCACAGCGAAGCCTCGACCACCGCGGGGATATCGGTGCGGATATGGAGCTTTTCCAGCGCATGGCAGATGGCCAGGCTTTTTTTGGCGACCCGCTGCGTATGCTCGCCCACGGTGGAGCGCGTATGGTGCGTCTGGCGGAAGGCCTCGCGCATCTCATCGGAATGGAGGATCTCGCTTCCGTAGCGTTCGAGCTCGCTGCGGATCTGTTCTCTCTTTTTCTCCCGCCGCTGCCGCAGGCGGGCTTTCCCTTCGTGCATGACCGATTTGATCTTCATCGAAGCGCCTCCCTGTGCGCGTTCAGGCCGAGAGCGGAAATCGGGGCCGGAGAAAAGCTGAAACCCTTGTTTTGATGTTTTTCTCCTTTTCCGATGGCGTTGAGAGCAAGGCTAATCTTCCTGTTCGGCATACGATTGCTGCTCTTTCCCCTTGTATTCGACGCAGAGCATCGTCAGATCGTCGAACTGCTCCCCGTCCTTTACGAAGTCATCCAAGGCTTGCCGGACCTGAGCCAGGATCTCTCTCGGCGGTCGGTCCGCGTCCTCGTTGAGCGCGGTGAGCATACGTTCAAGGCCGAACATTTCACGCAGACCCGTGCCCCCTGTAGCTTCGGTTACGCCGTCCGTATACAGGAACAGCTTCGATCCCGGGGTGAGCTGAAGCTCATATTCCCGGTAGACTTCGCCGCCGAAGCCGCCCATAACGAATCCGTGTTTGTCTTTCAACAGTTCGAAGCGGCCGTCCGGGCTCTTGACGGCGGGATACTCGTGCCCCGCATTGGCAGCCGTCAGCCTGCCGGTCGACAGCTCCAGGATGCCCACCCACGCCGTCACGAACATTTCCTCGTCGTTGTTGGCGCAGATCGCATCGTTTGTCCGTGTCAGGATCTCCGCCGGCGATTTCCCGAGCATCGCGCAGCTCTGCAGAATGATCTTGGATATCATCATGAACAACGCCGCCGGAACGCCCTTGCCGGAAACGTCGGCAATAACCAGGCACAGATGGTCTTCGTCGATCAGGAAGAAATCGTAGAAATCTCCGCCCACCTCCCGTGCCGGTTCCATCAGTGCGAAAATATCAAACTCCGAGCGGTTGGGATACGGCGGGAAGATATTCGGGAGCATGGAGGCCTGGATTTTTGTCGCCAGAGACAGCTCCGTGCTGATGCGCTCTCTTTCGGCGGTTATGCTCTCGTTTTCGCGGACGTACTCCCTCATGCGCTGCGTCAGCGACTCGAAGGAGTTTGCCAGCATCTGGGTCTCGTCGTCGGTGTCGAGATCCCAATGAAAGTCCAGTTTGTCTCCCTGCATGGACTGGACTTTCTCCGTGAGCAGGTGGATAGGCTTCACGATCTGATTGGAGAGGGCCACCGACACCGTCATGGCAACCAGCACCGCGATACCGAGCAGCCACAGCAGGAGTATATTTGCGTTCCGGCTGTAGCTTGTCGCGTCCTGAAATGCCTTGTCCGTCATCGTGTCGATGCTGGACAGCAGATTGTTCGTCGGAGCCTCGACCGCCTCCTGAGAGAGAAACACGATCATCGACCAGCCGACGGTCCGCATCGGGGCATAGGCCGCATAGTTCGTGACGCCATCCAGCGTAAGCAGTGTCACGCCGGTTTCTCCGCCGACCGCCCTTTCGGCCATTTCAGCGAGCGCCGGGTCCTCGGACAGTCGAAGATCCTCCGCGTCGGTGACGGCGGCAAGCGTACCCTCGGCGTATGTTGAAAACAGGACCTGACCGCGCCTGTTGAGGATGCAGGCGTTGCTGCCCGTCCCCAGATCCACGCTCCGGACCAGATTTTCCATATCATCAAGGTACATGCCAGCGCCGGCAACGCCCATCAGCCTGCCGTCGACATAGACCGGCACGCCGCACATCAGACCGAGGCGCGGGGTGTGCGCGTCCTTGGTGACAGGCGTAAAATAGGGCTTTCCGCTCTCCGCCGCACCCTGATACCAGGGGCGCTCCTTCGCCTCGAGAGGCATGAGGTTTCCTTCCTCGTCATATTTCTTGGCCGGGATCAAATCCGCCTGCACCATAAAGCCGGACTCTGTCGCAAAATAAAGCGAGGCCATATTGTCCTGGCTGGCGTTGACCGCCATGAGCGTATCCTGGATATTGCCGATCAGCGCAAGCTCTTCCTCGATCGCAGGATCTGTCGGATCCGTGCGGGCGGAGTAGAGGACCTGCATGGTCAGTTCCCCATCCTTTTCCGGGTCGGGCAGAGGCACGGTCCTCGGGGCGTATTGCCCGGGATCGCTGTAGATGTCCTCGGCCACGGATGCCACGATGCAGACACCCCGTTCAAATACGAGGAAGATCTCGTCGGCGATCTCCGCTCTGTCCTCGGCGAGCTCCAGCATCCGGTTCTGGGAAAGCTCCGTCATATAGGCCGAGGACTTGTCCCCGATGGTCTCGCTGAGGCTCTGATTGGACAAAGCCAGCGTGTCCGAGGCTTTCTTCATCGTAAGCGTAAAAATGGTGCCCGCGACCAGAAGCAGGCCGATTACCAGCGCGATCATAGCGCGGAGGATCTTTCTTCCGAGAGATTGTTTGTGGATCATGCTTTTTCTCACACTGCCTTTACCGTTGGGACTGAATAGATATTGCAGCGGTATGGTATCCCTTTACCGCTATGATAAGCAAAAACTTCTTCCGCACGATACGCGGAACGTTCCTTTCCCGAGGGGCCAGACGAAGGGCACTCCGGCCGCGTTCAGCTTTCCGCGGCAGATCCGGGTTCTCCCGTCCGACGGTTCATCCGCTTCTTTCTCTGCCGTGCCGAGCATATGTATTTGTATTATAGCAAAAAGTTCGGCCGCTTCAAGTCATTTTTTCATTCGCGAGAAGACGGCCTCAGCTCCGGCGGGGCCGCTCCCGGATACACAGTGCCAAAAAGCAAACGCCTGCAAGCCAACGGGCAGGCAGGCGTTCCGATTTCTGTCAGTCGATATAATCCCAGGCGTTCAGGCTCTCATCCGTCCGCGCTTCATCCGCCGTTATGCCGGGAACGAACTCCGTGACATAGGTCTCTCCCGAAAGCGGATCGATATAATAGCGGATCTGCGCTCCCGTGTAGGAGCGGAACAGCACCACGATCCGACTCTCGTCGCTCGACGATACCTCCCAGTACACCGGGGCCTCTCCCCCGCTGGCGACGCTCTCCAGATCCGGATTGACGATGCGGCAGTATCTCCGAATCGCCGCGGCGGCCTGTTCGTCCGACAGTCTTTTCTCTCCGCTGGCTTCCATGGCGGCGAAGCTTTGCATGAAGCAGTGGAAACGCCTTCCGAAGCCCTCGGCGCCCTCGATGGCATAGTGCGCGGAGACAACGCGGCAGCCGTCGGCCGCCGGGACGATATATACCATCTGCAGCTGATCGGGCATCGTCAGGCCGCCCACGTTTGCGGACGCGTCAATGCGGATGCAGCTGCCCGCGCGTTCGAGCGGGAACGAATCCTCCCTGTGGATCTCATAATCATGGGAGAGGACTTCTCCGATCGCCGCGGCGACGGTCCCGGCGTCCCGCGGATCGTATCTCACCGTAAGGTAGTTTTCGGGATGCTCGGGGTCGTCATAGCAGGAGACAAAGCATTCGCAGGCCGCATCGCTGCGCCGTACAAAGCGCTCATAGTCATAATCCATCTCGAAGCCGATCGCGTCGTTCCTGATATGCTCATAGCCGACCGTCTCCTCCATGCCCTCCAGCATGATGACTGCCTCGAAGCGCTCGCCGTTCTGACGCCCGGTTTCGGCGGGGGCCGACGCTTCGGCGGCGGAAGGCTCGGAAGGCGCAGCAGCGTTTTCGGTCCTGCCGCAGCCGCTGAGCAGCGCCGCCGTCAGCAGGATCAGCATGAGCGCGGCGATCCCCGCCGCAAAGTGTTTCTTTCTCATATACAGCATAACAGTTTTCTCACATTCAGTCTCAAAACAATTTTATGATGGCGAATCGCCGCAGACCGCTTCGCCGGGCCGCCGCGACGTCCTGATCGTTCAGCTTCCCGGCAATGAATCCGTCCACGAGCAGATCCAGGCGCCGATACGATTTCCCTTTCCGATATTGTCCGCAGCCCACGGCGTTCATATACGGCATATCGGCAGAGCGGCCGCAGGAATTCACGCCGTGCGTCGTACAGATCTTTCCCTTTTATGAGAAAGCCCGTACACAGACGGCCTCCCTGAGCCGCCCTCCCGGAAGGCCGGACGCAAAACGGTTTTCTCAGGCCTCGTCCTCACAGTCAAAGATCGCTTTCTTCGCGACGACGCCGCCGTATTCGGACTTCCAGCGCAGATGCGGCTCGGAGCGGTCATACGCGGGCAGCGCGTCCTTGTCCATGTCCATGACGATCATCATGTCGTAGCGGTTCGGCCTGTCGGAGTTGGAGAGCCTGACATCGACACCGTGGATCCCCGGTATCGTAAGCGTCTGTTCAAAGATCCCCCTTACCGGCTTTTCCAGCGCGTGAAAGTCCGTCCCTTCCGTGAACTTGACGATGATATAGTGCTTCATTTTCTATCTCCTTTTGTCCGGATATGGTGTTTCCATTCAGCGCGGAGCCATCCGCCCGCGCCGCAGGCAGGGCTCTTGGCGCGTTCAGCGGAACCGACTCTGCGGCGAGCCGGGCACGATCTGCATCAACTCGATCCGGATGCCGTTCGGATCCGTGACCCAGGCCTGCCAGTTCAGATCGGCCCCCTGCCTCGGCTCGGAGTCGATCGGGTATCCGGCCGCTCTGACCGCCTCCACCGAGGCGTGGATGTCGTCGACTTGAAAGCACAGGTGGTTGAAGCCGATGAGGCCGTCGTTCCATGGCCGCGCCTCGACGCCGCCGTAGAAAAGCTCGACAAACTCGCCGGACGCGATATGCAGATACTCGATCCAGGGCGCGCCGGTCTCCGGATGCCGGAATCCGAAGGCTTTGCGAAATCCGAGCGCCTTCTCGTAGAAGCGAATGGACTCGTCCATGTCGCGGACGGTGACGGCAATGTGTCCGATCCCCTGTATCATTGTTTTGTCCTCCTTGTATGCCCAAAATCTCGTTCATTCGTAAAAGGGCGCCGGGACTTGACAACTCGTGGTCATGACGCGGAAGGCGTGATCCGAGCCGCTGTCCAGCATCCCCTGCAGGACTTCGAGCACATGCAGGCCGAGTTCTTTCGAAGTGCGGAACCGGGGATCGCCGCGCAGGATCGCAGAGGCCATTTCCGCGGCGCCAAGGCTCCGTTCGTTTTCGCTGTAGGGATTACCCGGCGGGAGCGGCTCAAAGGCATCCGGCGCGTTGAAATCGGGAATGTTGGGGAGAAAACGCACCGTTCCCCCGAATCCGTTCGGATCGGTGAGGTACAGCATGCCCCTGGTGCCGAGAATGATAAAGTTGGCCTGTTCCTTCGTGTTCGAATCGGCATTGAGATGGATGGTCCCCGTAACCCCGCTGCGCAGGCGAAGGATCGCCGAAACCTCGCTCTCGTTCGGCGAATCGAACCACTGCCCGTATTCCGGGCTGTCCGGGATGATATTCCTGTGCCTCGGATACGGCGCGCGGACAAAGGCGGCGGTCTCCGAAACCGGGCCGAGCAGGCTGACCAGCGCGGTAATATAGTATACGCCGAAATCCATGCATATCCCCGCGCCGGGGAACCGTCCGATCGGGAACAGGCTGAGCAGCACATCGTTGCTGCGGTTGATCGTCGCCGAAAAGCCGGTGACCTCCCCCAGAAGGCCCTGATCCAGCGCCCGGCGGGCCGACTGGAGCGCGGAGCCGAGGAAGGTGTCCGGAGCGCTGCCCAGGAAAAGCCCTTTCCGGTCGGCGAGCTCGCAGAGCGCTTTGGCAGACGCAAAGGAGTCCGTGATGGTTTTTTCGGTGTAGACATGCTTCCCGGCCTCAAGGGCCTTTCTCGTGATCTCTTCATGGGCTCCCACGGGCGTGAGGTTGACGATCATTTCGATCTCGGGGTCTGCCAGCATGTCGTCCACGGAGCAGGCCGTCAGCCCGTACCGGGCCGCTTTCGCCCGCGCCTTCTCCAGATGGCGAGCGCTGACGGATTTGACGCGAAGCTGATCATGCTTTTCGCTCATGTTCCTGAGATAGATATCGCTGATGATGCCGGCTCCGACGACACCGACGCAAACGGTTTCTTTCATGGTCGAGCACGTCCTTTCCTCATGAGGTCTTGTTTCCCTCTTCGCAGGAGCTTCCGCGTCAGTCCCTTACCACGCGCGCAGGATCTCCGCTTCCGTCACAGAATCGGCCGCGAAAAACCCCGAGCCGCAGCCGCACCGGGATCATCCCGAAGAGCATGCAGCAGACCGGCAGCACGGCGAACAAACGCTCTCCCGGACGGGATATCAGCGAGGTCTTGCGGCTTTTTTTCTGTTCCTCTCAGTCTTCACATTTCATGGATCCCGTCGAAGCTGCCCCGCGGATTCTTCTTCAGGAATCGGCGTGCCGTTCCGGCCCGTGGTAGCGAATGCTCATCATCGTCAGATCGTCAAAGGGCTCCCTGCCCTGTACAAATGCATCCGAGGCCTTTTTCATGCCGCGCAGGATCTCTTTCGGGGAGCTGTCCGGTTCCGAATTCAGCTGTGCGAGAATCCGCTCCGTTCCGAACATCTCGTTGTCGGGGTTCACGGCTTCCGCAAGGCCGTCCGTATACACGAACAGCGAGGCGCCGGGCTCCATCCGGAGCGTATATTCCCGGTACCGCACGCCCTCCATGCCGCCGAGGGCAAAGCCGTGCTCGTCCCTGATCATCTCGAAGCGTTCTCCGGGCTTTTTCAGCATCGGGTATTCGTGCCCGGCATTGGCGCATTTCAGCACGCCGGTGTCCAGGTCCAGGATGCCGAGCCACACGGTGACGAACATCTCCTCCGGATTGTTCGAGCAAATGGCGTCGTTTGCCGCCATCAACACCTGCGCAGGGGATTTGCCGCTTTTGATGAGATGCGAGAGCGTGATCTTCGCAGCCATCATAAACAGAGCGGCGGGGATCCCCTTTCCGGACACATCCGCGACCACCAGGCAGAGACGGCGCTCATCCACGAGGAAGAAATCGTAGAAATCTCCCCCGATCTCCTTCGCCGGGGTCATCGAGGCATAGATCTCGAAATCCTTTCTGTCCGGGTACGCAGGGAACGCGGAAGGCAGCATGGCGGCCTGGATCCTGCTCGCGAGCTCGAGCTCCGTCCTGACGTGCTCCCGCTCGGCGGTGATCCGCTCGTTCTGCATGATGTACGAGTCCAGCTCCTTCGTCAAATCCGCCACGTCGCCGGAGAGCTCCGCGATCTCATTGTGCGACCTGATCTTCGACAGCTTCTCCGTAACAGTCACGGCGTCCTTCGTCTCTTTGTACAGGCGGATGCTTTTCTGGACCTTTTCCAGCGGCCGCAGGACCGCAAACAGGATCATCAGCAGGCAGACTGCCGCCAGCAGGCCGAGGACAATGATCGCCAGCGTCCTGAGGATAGTCGTCTGCCCCCGGATCGTTTCTTCTATTGCGGCGTAGCTGTCGGTGATCCCGATCAGCACCTCATGCGCGCCGAAGCTGTCGACGGCATAATAATAATCCATGAATTTCTCGTCTTCGTTGTACGCGAGGCGAGGCATTCCGGCAACAGCGTCCCGTATCGCCGTCTGCCGTTCTTCCGTTACCGTGAGCTCCTTTCCGATCGGATAGATCTGCCCCGGTCCGTCGCCCCTCACGTCGCCGGGCTCGGCGGAAATGAAGAGCAGCAGCGGCCGCTCGTACGGCTCCTCCGTCACGACACCGAAAACGTAGGCGGCTTCGTGGGCCTGTTTCAGCTGGTCGATGTACGTAATCAGTCTGGAATAGCTGATCTCGGCGTAAAGCTTCTGATCCTCCTCCGAGAGCGCTTCCACATCCAGTGCAGTCGCATATTCCGGCGAAAAGCCCGGATTCCGCTCGAGAAGGATCCGGGTTTTCTGCGCAGTAACGGTATCCCCGCTGTATGGGGCGTCGTACTCGATGTCCATCTCTGCATAATGCTCATACCAGTATTCAAACAGCCAGTCATGGGCAGGAAAGCTGTCGATGTACCCGCTCAGATCCTCAGCCGCAGAATCTGCGTGGAAGGTCTGATCTGTCCTTGCATAGGCGTAAGCGAAGGCGTACATCATGATGGAGGAGAGCGCGCCGACCGCGATCGTCCCGACCACAAAGAGGATGGCGATCTGGAGCAGCATACTGTTTTTTTCTTTTTTATTATGCTGTTTTATCCCCTTATTGTCCTGCAGAGTGATAAAAGCTTCCGATCGACGCTTTTACAAGCCGTGCTTGAGCGCCAGCGTAAGGAAGATCAGGATGAGCACCGAGAGCACGATGAAGATGATCGCCGCCCGCGTCATCATCTCCTTCCGATGCTTCTTCATTTCTTCCTGCTCGCGCCTGGCGGCCGCCGCTTTTTCCTTCATGCGCTTTTCGGCAAGCCTTGCCTTCTCCTGCGCCTTTTTTGCCTGCGCGGCATAAAAGCGCTTCGCATCGCCGATCGTGTCACCGTAGACCTCTTCCGAAAAGTCCTTGATCGGCTCGACGAGATCCTGATGCAGTTCTTCCAATGTATTCAGAAAGTGTCTCCGTTTCATTTGTTTTCTCTCTTCCTCAAGCCTCAGCAGATAATTATACCTTTTCCAGTACACAATACCACAAAGAACAGGCGCCTGCAATAGCGGCAGTGCTCATGTTTTCCCGGCGCGCGCACAGCTCCCGGAGCGGCTTGTCTTTTTATGTTATGTCAACTAATGTTTCAAAGCTGTTTTTCTTTTCTCCAAACCGACAATTCTTGAGGTCGGATTGTTGGTGGACACGGCGGCTCCCCTGTGATACCCTATGAATGAAAAAAGTACTTCCGCTGCGATGAACGAACGCGCATGCAGTCTCCGCAGAGAGAGCTCCGCCGTGCCGCATTCTGACAGAAAGAGACGTGAGAACGATGGATCAAGCTTTTCCCCCGCAAGCCGTGACAAAGAGCCCCGCGCGGTTGGAGATCCCATGGATGAAGCGATGGGAGAAAAAATCAGACTCCGAACGGGCTGCGATCGAGGAAGACCTCCCGACCCGCCTGGTCAGGATCGATTTCATGGCCATGCTCGAAGAGCTTGAATTCAAATAAACCGAACGGCAGCCGCTTCGGATCGTTTCGATTCGAAGCGGCTGCCTTCTTTTCCGGGAGAAGTCCCGCATTCCTAACGCTCAGGCCCGAAACACCCGCACGCAGTGGCGCGTGTATCCTATCCGTCCCCGCCGGACTGCCAGCGGCGAAAGTCACGGCCGAAGTCCTCCCGGATGGAACGGACATACAGCCCGTAGAGGCTCGGATCGTCCTCCCACAGACCGGCCGCCGGCGCATAGGCCGCGGCGGCATCACGCATATCGCCGGAAAAATACGCCCGGTTCAGCGCGCGGAAGCTCTCCGACATGCAGGCGATCTCCTCTTCCGTGCGGCCGAAAAGCCTCAGCGTATCGACGAGCTGCGCCTGTCCCATCGTGTCGAAGAAGGCCGCGGCTCCGGCGGCAAAATCCAGCAGTTCGGGCTCGCTGCGTCCGTGCGCCGCGGCCCAGGCGGCGACATCCGTCTCATGCGTCTCGTAGACGAGTTGCCCGTCCCGCATCCGGAGCAGCCCGTACTGGCAGGGGGATACGGATAGCGCGGAGCCCGCGATCTCGGTCACGCCCCGCTCGCTTTTCCAATGCTGAACGTGCAGATGCCCGCTCAGGTAGAGCGGCACCTCATAACGCGCGAAGAGTGAGAGGAGCGCATCCGCGCATTCGAGCACATAGCCTCCGCGAAAGATCGTCTGCTGCAGAAGATTCTGGTGCCCGGCGGCGATGACCCGCTCCCCGGCTTCCCGCGCCGCCTCAAGCTCTTTTTCGATCCACGGGAGCGTGGATTCCGGCAGCGCGCACGAGTGCCCGGGGGCGTTGCAGTCAAGCATGAGCAGGCGCGTCGTTCCGTCCAGCCGGAAGACGTAGCTGAGAGAATCCCCGTCGACGGAGAGCGCTTCGTCATAGCCGAAGGCGGCATAGATCTCGCGAAAAGTCTCGCTGTCGGCCGACGGGACGCGCCGGATGCTTTCACCGAAAAACGCGGCCGCGTTCGGATTGTCCAGATCGTGATTGCCTGTCGTGACCAGGACGGGCACGCCCGCCTCCTCCACACGCCTCAGCTTCTCGGCAAGCGCGCGGTGGCTTTCCAGCGCGCCGTTGAATGTCAGGTCGCCGAGCAGGAGCAGCGCGTCCGGCCGGCGCTCGATCACCTCATCGAGAAACGCGTCCGACAGCGCCTCGATCTGATGCATGACCTTGCCGTCGCCGCTGCCTATAAGCTCGGTGAAAGCCGCCCCGCCGTCGGTAAGAGACGGGGAGATATAGTGCAGATCGGCCGCGACGACGATATCGCGGCATTCAGTCTCTTCCCTCATCGCGCTCAGGAAAGGAAAGCACAGCAGAACACAGAGCAGAAGCGCCAGTTTTCTCATGGATCCGCCGCTGTCAGCTGCGAGATGCGGAGGTCGAGCAGCGCCGCCTGGCATTCATTGATTATCCGCAGCTTGTTCCAGTTGGACAAATCCGCATTTGCTTCCGCGTTTTTCATGATCTCATTGATCCCGCCCGCATCATCGTTTACGAAGCATTTGTCAATGCTGTTCAGCTCGTGGACCACGGCCTCGGACCGCGCCGCGGCCTCATTCGTCTCCTCCCGGAAGATCGTGTCGGGGCTGTCGCCGAAGAAACTGCGATAGCGGTTGATCTTGTCCTCATCGAGAAGATAGTTCCTGACTTCCCTTCCGAACATCTCTTTCCTGTCCTGCAGCGTTTCCCGGTCTCTCTGCATTTCCCTCTTCGCCGCGCGGATCTTGGATTTCAGGAAGGACGTGCCCTTGATAAACACCGCGTAATCCGCGAATTCCGAGGGATCGTCGAAATAGAGATAGATCCAGATCCCCTCAATGATGTATTTGTTTTCCCTGCGGCGCTTTGCATAATCCATCGCGAAGCGAACAAAGTCCACAAACACCTTGTCTTCGTATTCTTCCTTGGGGATGCTGTTTCGCTCTTCCACGCCGATATAGTACTTTGCTCCCTCAGCGCTGAAAAAGCTGTACAGCATATCGGAATACTGCGCCAGCTCGTCCATCGTGAAATGATCTTTGATGAGCAGCAGGTCGTCCAGCTCGATATGGTCGATATCGTCTCCCTCCAGGGTCCGGGCCATCTTGGATTTCCCGCTCCCCGAATGACCGAGAATGAAGCAGATGTTCGTATCGCCCGAATTGAAGCTGTCTTCTTTATAGTACAGATCCGGCTCCGAAACGATGAGCGTTTCGCTCGGCAGCGGCAAGTCTCCGAAGATGTCGTAGTCGGCTGTCAGCTTCTCTTTGACGAGGGCATACATCTCCGGCACATTGTGCCCCAGGAATTCGTTCGAGTAATAGTCGGAAAAGCGCTTCTGTCTTTTCGGAAGGACTTTGTATCGGACAAAAGCTCTGTTGAGCTCGATCAGCGTGCTTGTCCTGTCGGTTATGATGACAAGCGAGGGATCCCGGATCGCCTGTTCCAGATTTGTGTATTTTTCCATATTGTTCTCCTTCCCTTTATACAGTGAAGACTTTGCCTTCGCTTCGTCCATGCTCTTTATGATCTCGTCTTCCGCCCAGATGCCGTATTCGATCCACTCCCGGATGCTCCCGGGCAGCATGTCGGGGTCATAAGCGGGATACAGCTGCCGGATTTCCTCTGTCTGAACGTCAAAGCAGGGCTGCCCGTTTTTTTGTATTCCGTTCCTTGAAACGAGGGTATAGGCCACAAAGGAATACAGATATCGGTCGATATACGGGACCTGACGCTCCGCCAGAACGTCATAGAGCCGGGCAAACTCCTTCAAGGCGCAGATCAGACTGCGAAAGTTGTGATATTTGCCGATCCCTTCCTCCCGCGTCTCGGGAGCGGAGGCGAAGACGTCATAGACGATCTGTTCTTTTTCGCCAAGATAGTCCGCATACGCTTCGCTTGCCCAATCGGTCCCGGAGATGATGGCGTGAATGACCGCCCGATAACCCGGGAGGAACCGCACCGTGCGGGCGATCGTTTTTTCCTTTATCGTCTTGTAGTATGCCGGATCGGAGGCAATGTTCGCATTGAGAGCCTCTTCCTCCGCAATAATGATCATCGGATGGCGAAATCAATCGAGGTTTCGATTGATTTCGCTGCCAA
>CAMJQX010000005.1 GCA_946408145.1 uncultured Clostridia bacterium | reverse complement strand
AGGGCAGGAGCATGAAGCCGAAGAAGAGGTAGGCGAAGAAGCACACGCCCACCAGACGCACGAACAGCTCCGGCCGTACCCTGTTTCGGTCGAGCGTCGGGCTCATTTCACCACCTCATCCTCTCCGGAGGGCTCGTAGGCCATGATATCCCGCGGGTCGATGACCACGGAGACCTGCTGCCCCTCCTCGTAGATCCGGACGCCGTCGTTCTTCTCGATGACCTTGATGGTCTGGCTGCCGAGATCGATGTAATACTTGATGTAGAGGCCGTAGTATTCGCGCATCGTCACGACGCCGGGCAGGGCGGCCTGGCCCTCCGTCGGCTCGACGTTCACGTGCAGCCGCTCCAGACGGACGTAATTGTGCCTGGCGGCGTCCACCTGCGCGCCGGCGGCGTTGAGCTTTGCCACCACCTCGTCGGAAAGGCGGTTGATGTCGCCGATGAAGTTGCACACGAATTCGGTCTTGGAGAAGTTGTAGACCTCGTTCGGCGTGCCGATCTGCTCAATGTAGCCCTTGTTGAACACCGCGATGCGGTCGGACAGGGTCAGGGCCTCCTCCTGGTCGTGCGTGACGTAGATGGTGGTGATGCCGAAGTCCTTCTGCATCTTCTTCAGCTCGTTTCTGAGCTGCACGCGGAGCTTCGCGTCGAGGTTCGAGAGCGGCTCGTCCATGCAGATGATGGCGGGCTCGGTGACCAGGGCGCGGGCGATGGCCACGCGCTGCTGCTGGCCGCCGGAGAGCTGGGATACGGCCTTTTTGAGCTGCTCGTCGGACAGATCCACCTTCCGCGCGATCTCGCGCACCTTGCGGTCGATCTCGTCTTTCTTGAGCTTCTTGATCTTCAGGCCGAAGGCGATGTTGTCATAGACCGTCATCGTGGGGAAGAGGGCGTAGCTCTGGAAGACGATGCCGATGTTGCGGTTTTCGATGGGGACGTGGGTGATGTCCCGGTCCTTGACGACGACCGTGCCGGACACGGGCTCGATAAAGCCCGTGATCGTGCGCAGGGTCGTGGTCTTGCCGCAGCCGGAGGGGCCGAGGAAGGTGAAGAACTCGCCCTCCCTGACGTGGACGTTGATGTTGTGCAGGGCCGTGAAGTCACCGAACTTCACGACGATGTCATTGAGCTTGATCATAAGCGTTCGCTCCTTTGCATGAATTGAGATGAAACCGTTTGCTCAGGAGGCCGCATCGCTTCGATGCGGTCTGCTCAGCAGCCGGATAGCACATGGCGAGCCGGAGATACCGGCTCGCCATATGATGCTGTTTCGGATGCTTACTCGGCCTTCTGCGTCAGAACGCTCCAGTCGAGGCTGTCCCACTCGGGCTCGGCGGGCGCGTTGGAAGCGTCGGCCCAGTAGAAGCCCAGGTTGGTCATGATGTTGGTCCACTCGGCGCTGTGGGCGGCGACATAGGCGGCATAGGTCATGTCGGTGCCTTCCACGGTGGTCAGCGCGAAGTTGGGGATCAGATAGATCGCGGGGATGTCGTCACCGTAGACGAGAGAAGCGGCCTCGGTGTTGCAGGGGAAGGAGTCGAACTCCTCAGCCCAGGCGGCCTGGACCTCGGCGGAGCCGAACCACTCGCAGAACTCCTTGACCTTCTCGGTCTGCTCGTCGGTACGGCCGGCCTTGTCGAGGATGCCGATGTACTCGGCGATGTAGTAGGTGCCGTCGGCGATGTCGACCAGATCCCAGTTCTCGGGCTCCAGAGCGCCGACCAGAGGATGCTCGCTGCCCTCGGCCGCGGCGTCGATCTTGCCGTACAGAGCGGAGGAGTAGAACTCGGAGATGGCCACGTCGCCCTTGTTCAGCGGATCAAAGCCGTACTTGTAGTCGTCGCCGCCGAACTTGCCCTCGGCGCAGAACTTCCACAGGGTCTTCCAGCCGTCCACGGAGATGCCGCCGGCGGGGGAGGCAGGATCCACGAAGGCATAGAGGATGGCGGAGTTGATGTTGGCGTTGGTGGTGCCGCCGACCTTGTTCTGGCGATACCAGCTGTAGCCGGAGTTGACGACGTCGGCCCAGTGGTCGAAGTGCAGCTCAGCGCCGTTGGTGCCGAACTCGTCGTTGCGGTAGAGCATCAGGACGTTCTGGATGACGATGCCGTAGGCCTTGCCGTCATACTGATACTCGCCGACCTGGTCAGCCCAGGAGGGGGTCCAGTCGATGATGGAGAGGTTCTCGTACTGACCGTCGATCAGCTGGCCCCAGCGGGTCTCGTTCAGACCGAAGATCAGGTCGCCGTCCTTGTTCTCATTGGCGGCCTGCACCGCGGCGGTATCGCCGGAGATGACGGAGTTGTCGTCAATGGAGATGTTGAAGCCCGCCGCCTTGGCCTCGTTGATGAGCCAGGTGGTACGCTCCGTGGAGTTGGAGTTGGAGTAGATGCGGATCGTGTAGTCGTCGGCAAAGGCGGTGGGAGCAGCCAGAGCGAAGACCATCACGAGCGCCAGCAGCAGCGCCAGGTACTTTTTCATGGGGGTTCCTCCTTAAAATATTTTTCAGCGGGCAGCGCCCGTAGAATACGAGATGTTACAAAACCTTTAACTAATATACTCCGAAGCGTGCGGAATGTCAATAATAGACAAAGGATCTTGACAAGATTCTTGCTCAGCTTGGCAGTAATGGATAAAGAAAAGGCCGGCCGTCCGTCAGACGCGGGAGAAAGACAGAAACACGCCGTCGGCATCCCGCCGGGAAAAAAGATGCGTTCCCGGCATTTCTTTTTCAACTTTATATTGCATTTCGGGAAAAACCATACTACAATATGTAGAGAAAGATTTACATAAAAACGACGAGGAGAGCTGCCCGATGAAAACGGTTTTGATCACCCTCCCGATCGAGGAGAGACACAGAGCAAAAATCGAAGCGGCCGGCGCCGGCTGCCGCTTCGTCTACTGCGGCATGGACGGCGCGACCCCGGAGCTCGTGCGGGAGGCGGATATCATCCTCGGCTGCGTCCCCGCGGGCATGATCCAGGCCTCGCCGCGGCTGGGGCTGCTGCAGCTCTATTCCGCGGGGACCGATCCCTATATCGTGCCGGGCGTGCTGGACGCGCACACGATCCTCACCAACGCCACCGGCGCCTACGGCAAGGCCGTCAGCGAGCACGCCTTCGCCATGCTGCTGACGCTGCAGAAGAAGCTGCACCGCTACCGCGACGCCCAGCGCGCACATGACTGGACAGACTTCGGCCCGGTCTGCTCTCTGTCCGACTGCACGGTGCTCATCGTCGGCATCGGGGACATCGGGCAGAGCTTCGCCCGCCTGTGCAAGGCCTTCGGCGCCTATACCATCGGCGTCAAGCGCCGCCCCGGCGCCTGCCCCGAGGGCGTGGATGAGCTCTGCCTCACGGAGGAACTCGACAGCGTCCTGCTGCGGGCGGACGTGGTGGCCTCCTTCCTGCCGGGCACGGGCGCGACCCGCGCGCTGTACACGGCGGAGCGTTTCGCCGCCATGAAGGACAGCGCCGTCTTTCTCAACTGCGGGCGCGGCAACGCCGTGCAGACCCGGGTGCTGATCGACGCCCTGCAGAGCGGGCAGATCGCCGCGGCGGGCATCGACGTGTGCGAGACCGAGCCTCTCCCGGCGGACAGCCCGCTCTGGGATCTGGAAAACCTGCTCATCACGCCGCACGTCTCCGGCAACTTCCACCTGCCGGATATTCTGGAAAAGATCGTGGAGCTCTCCGCGGAGAACCTGAAGGCCTTCCTGGAAGGGCGGCCGCTGCGCAACATCGTGGACTTCGAGACCGGTTATAAAAAATAGTATCGATACAGGGGAGAAAAGAGCTATGAAATGTCCGTTTTGCGGTTATACCGAAAGTAAAGTGATCGATTCCCGTCCCGCCGAGGAGGGCGCCACCATCCGCCGCCGCCGCGAGTGTCTGGCCTGCAGCAAGCGCTTCACCACCTATGAGATCATCGAGCGCCTGCCTCTCGTGGTCGTCAAGCGCGACGGCAGCCGCCAGAGCTTCGACAAGGTCAAGCTCATCAACGGCATGGTCCGCGCCTGCGAGAAGCGGCCGGTCTCCCTGCAGACGCTTGAGCAGATCGCCGACGAGATCGAGCAGGAGCTGCAGAGCAATCTCGAGCGCGAGGTCAGCACCGTCGATGTGGGCGAGATGGTCATGAAGCGCCTCAAGAGCGTCGACGAGGTCGCCTATGTGCGTTTTGCCTCCGTCTACCGCAGCTTCAAGGATATCAACACCTTTATGGAGGAGCTGTCCAAGCTGCTGATGGACAAGCAGTAAGGGCGCTTCACGGTGCGCCCGCGCGAAGGCGCACCGCACAGGAAGGAGACGCTAATCCCTCTCCTTCTCGCAGAAGAACACCTTGCCCGATTCGTCCGCGGTCATGAGAAACACGCGGGACGGGTCCTTCTGCCCCTGCTCCCGCAGCCGCTTGTCCAGCCAGGCGCGATTAAAGCCGAGGCGTTTGAGGTTGTGATCCATGATCCGCCCGTCGCTGATGACGACGCTCGGATAGCCCGCCTGCTCCGCCGCTACGCCCATCTGCCCCGCCGTGACCGGCTGGGCCTCGGCGATGGGGATCACGCTGAGCGTACCGTTCGTCTCGAGGACGGCGTAGAGCACCTCGTTGATGTCCAGCACGCCGCTGCTGCGCATGGCCTGCATCAGCTCGTCCGGCGTGAAGCGGTTCCGGCGCATCTCGGCCTGATCGATCTTCCCGTGGTCGATGATCAGGCTCGGCCTCCCGTAGAGCAGGGCGCGCAGGCGGATGCTGCGCAGGCTGATCCAAGCCGTCAGCAGCTCCAGGACCGACAGCGCGGCGATCGCGAGCAGCGGCGGGAGCATCGGCTGCTCCGTCTCCTCGAGCGGGTGCGCCGCCAGATTGGCGATCAGCGCCGCCGCGACGAATTCCGACAGCTCCATCTCGCCCAGCTGGCGTTTGCCCAGCAGACGGAGAAAGAGCATCAGGATCAGATAGATCACAATCGTTCTGAACAATACAATCCACATGGAGATAGTTTGACCCATGGGAAAGGGGACTATGCTATGAAAACGATCGTATGCAGCTACGAGGAATGCAACGCCCGCGCCGCCGCGCAGATCCGGCGCATCCTGAAAGAGAAGCCCGACGCCGTGCTGGCCCTCTCCGCCGGGCGGACGCCGCGCGGTCTGTATGAGGAACTGTCGCGGCTCTGCGCCGCGGGGGAGCTGAGCTTCCGGGACGCCAGACTCTTCGCCGTCACCGAGTTTGAGGGCGTGGACGAGGCGGACAGCTGCCGCCACATGCTCGAGACCTGCTTCGTCGAAAAGACCGACATCAAGCCCGAAAACTGCCGCTTCCTCAGCCCGGAGACCATCGGCAGCTACGATGCGGAGATCAAGGACGCCGGCGGGCTGGACGTGGCGGTCCTCGGCCTCGGCGCCAACGCGCACATCGGCTACAACGAGCCCGCCGTGCAATATGACTCCTTGAGCCACCGCCAGAAGCTCACCGACGCCACCAAGCGCCAGAACGCGGAGGTCTTCGGCTCGGAGGACGCCGTGCCCGAGTACGGCTACACCATGGGCATCTATACCCTCGTCTGGGCCTCGGAGATCATCGTGCTCGCCTTCGGCGAGGAAAAGGCCGACGCCGTGCATAAGATGCTCTACGGCCGCAACGACAGCTCTGTGCCCGCCGCCTTCCTGCAGATCCCGCGCGACGTGACCGTCTATCTGGACGAGGCGGCTGCCGCAAAGATGTAAAGATAAAATATTTAACGACAAACGCTAAAAAACTATTGACAAACATTATCTCCCTGTGCTATCATCATGGCACAGGGAGGTGTTGTTTATGACACGGGAGGAGTTTAAAAACCGTTTTGAGCGCTATGCTAACGGCGGTATTCTGATTTTTGCTCTGCTTGTGCTGTACTGGCTGATCCAGATGTCGATCACGGTTTATTCTGCCGTCAAAGGGGAACCGTCGGCAAGCGCGGGGGAGCAGAACGTTTTTACGCTTGTCTACAGTCTGCTGTTCAGTGCCTATATTATCGCCGTCATGGTAATGGTGATTCGTCTGCTGCAGAGTATCCGGCGGGGGAGCACACCCTTTACAATGGTCAATGTGCGCCGCCTGCGTCAGATCGGTTGGATGCTTGTGGCTTTTGAACTGCTGCAGCATCTGACCACCCGCCTGTTCTGGGCGGCCGCCAGCGGCCGTGTCGAGGAGGGGGAAAAGGTCGTCTATTATTTTAGTTCCACCGCCGGGATGGTGCTGATCGTGGGCCTGGCCGTGCTGGCGATTTCGCTCGTGTTTCAGTACGGCGTCGAGCTGCAGCAGCTGTCCGACGAGACCTTGTGAGGTGAGACCATGCCGATCATTCTGAGACTCGACCGCGTGATGGCCGACCGCAAGATGAGCCTCAAGGAGCTCTCCGAGCGGGTGGGCGTCGCCAATGTGAACCTGAGCAAGCTCAAGACCGGAAAGGTCAGCGCGATCCGCTTTTCCACGCTGGAGGCGATCTGCGACGTGCTGGACTGCCAGCCGGGCGACATTCTGGAATATAAACGCGGGGAATAAAACGTGTTTCTTCAAAAAATGAAAACCGCGGGGACGTGAGATCACGTCCCCGCTTTTCACACCATATTCCGGTATTCCGCGGCGTTCTGCACACTGTCGGGCGGGAAGAACTCCTCCACCGGGAAGCGGATGCGCCCGAAGAGCTCGCAGGGATCGTCCTCGCTGCTGCCGGGGCACTCCTTCTCCGGCAGGCTGTAGTCGTAGGCGGGGATCAGCAGTGAGGTATCCCGCTCCAGCCGGATCAGGCTGAACTGCCCGATCGTGGCGTACCAGCGCCTGCCCGTCGTGGTCAGCACCAGCTCCTCCGGGAAGGCGTCGGTGATGTAGGAGGGGATGTCTCCCGGCTCCAGATCGGTCGGCGGCTGGGCCCCGGCATCGACGAGCTTCATGTGCAGCGCGATCGGGTCCACGGCGTTGACCACCGCGATGGGCAGTTCGCCGCCCTCCGCCGCAGGGACAGGCGCGTCGGAGGAGAAGGTCATGGAATTGCCCTCGCTGCCGAAGAGCATGACCCGCTTGTCGAAGATGGCGAGGCCGAGGGCCGTCTCCCCGGCGGGAAAGGTCTCCGCGGTGACTCGGTAGAAATAGGTACAGTCCACGGTGTAATGGCCCCGGTTGAAGCTGATGGGCTCCACCGTCACGGCCACGTGCAGAAGCTGGGCTGACCTTGGGCGGATACTCAGCGCGTTCTCTATGTAGGTCTGCGATGTGACCGTCGGATAGACCCGCAGATCGTCCACGCAGTCCTTGTCACGGCAGCCGTCGAAGATCTTTCGGGTACTGACGGACACGGCCTCCCGGATCTGCGGCGCTTCGTCGGGCCGGTTGGGCACAACTCTCTCGGGCATAACAGCACCTCCATGGAAATGGTTTCAGTACAGTCTATGCCTTCGGCTCGATTTTGTGCTTGAAAAATCACGTGGATGAAGTATAATAATTTATTATTGATTGTTGAGATCGGAGGGATGGGCATGGACAATTTAGGCTTTATCCACGAAAAACTGGATATCAAGATCCTTATCCTCTTCGTGCTGCGCCGTCTGCCAGGCACCGTGGATCCGGAGACGCTGCTGGAGATCTGCCAGTGCGACGGCGGCATCGGCTATTTTGACTATTCCGACTGCCTCAGCGAGCTCGTGACGAGCGGGCACATCACCGAAGAGGAAGACGGCTACCGCATCACCGAAAAGGGCGCCCGCAACGCCGACACTGTGGAGAGCAGCCTGCCCTACTCGGTGCGCGTCAAGGCGCTGCGCCTGATCGAACCGGTGGAGGAGCGCCTGCGCCGCGAGGCCATGATCGTCGCCCGCCACAAGACGGACGAGACCGGCTGCACGGTGGAGCTCGGCATGTCCGACGGGAAGGGCGAGGTGGCCCATCTCCGGCTGCTCTGCGCCGACGAGGAGCAGGCGAGGAAGATCGAGAAGCGCTTCCGCAAGAACGCCGAGGGCTACTACCAGAAGATCATGGAGCTGCTGACGGAATAACGGAAGCGACACACAGGCGAACAGTGCGCGATCGGGCATTCTCCCCGCTTCGCGTGCCGTCCCGGAGTATAAGGGAAAGGAGACCGATCATGCATACAACGATCCCCGAGGGCTACAAAAGCCTGCTGTCCATCTACGACACCCAGAAGGCCATCAGCCTTCTCAAGCGCCTGTTTGAGGACAGGCTGGGCGCGCTGCTGGATCTGTACCGCGTTTCCGCGCCGCTGTTCGTGGACGAGAATTCAGGCCTCAACGACAATCTGAACGGCTACGAGCGCCCGGTCTCCTTCGACATCCTGCGCTCCGATCACCGCGCGCAGGTCGTGCAGTCCCTGGCCAAGTGGAAGCGCGTGGCGCTCAAGCGCTACGGCTTTTATCCGGGCAAGGGCCTCTACACGGACATGGACGCCATCCGCCGCGACGAGGATGAGCTGGACAATCTGCACTCGGTCTATGTGGACCAGTGGGACTGGGAGAAGGTCATCCTGCCGGAGAACCGGAATCTGGACTACCTGAAATCCACGGTCATGGACATCGTCGCCGCCATATGCGACACGCAGGAGACCATGCAGGCTATCTACCCCCAGCTTCAGCGGCTGGGGAAGCTCGAACGCCGCGTGACTTTCATCACCGCGCAGGCGCTGGAGGACAAGTACCCCGATCTGACGCCGAAGGAGCGGGAGAACGCCTATGTGAAGGAGCACAAGACCGTCTTCATCATCGGCATCGGCGGAAAGCTCAGGTCCGGAAAGCCCCATGACGGCCGCGCGCCCGACTATGACGACTGGGATCTCAACGGCGATATCCTGTTCTGGGACGATGTGCTCGGCTGCGCGATGGAAGTCAGCTCCATGGGCATCCGCGTGGATCCCGAGTCTCTGGACCGGCAGCTGACGCTCGCGGGCTGCGACGACCGGCGCGCACTGCCCTATCACAAGGCGCTGCTGCGCGGCGAGCTGCCGCTGACCATCGGCGGCGGCATCGGGCAGTCCCGCGTGTCCATGCTGCTCCTGGGCAAGGCCCACATCGGTGAGGTGCAGGCCTCCATATGGGACGAGGACACCGTGCGCCGCTGCGAAGAAGCCGGCATCATGCTCCTCTAAGAAGTTTTCAGTTTTCGGTTTTCAGGAGAAGCGAAGGACCTCTTCGGACCCGCAGCAAAAAGCCTGTCATTTCACGCTTTGCGCGAGATGACAGGCTTTTGGTTTGGACAGATTACAATCTTGATTCCATAATCAGGAGCGTGCCCCCGCGGACGCTGATCTCCGCCTCGGGCGCGGCCCACTCGTTGCTGACGCCTATGGGGAAGCTGCTGCCGATCTCGGCATCCTCCAGCGCATACTTGACGCCGCGCAGACTGACGCGGCAGCGGTCGGACACAGCGAAGACGGACAGGGAAAAGCCCTCGCGCCGCGGCAAGTGCAGCTTCGCATCCCGCAGAGCGAAAACGCGCGTGTCGGGGCTGTCGATGGCGGCCAGCGCACCCTGCTCCGCCGCCCAGGCCAGAGCCTGGAGATTCGCATAGCTGTGGTCGAGCCGCCCGCCGAGCGCGCAGAGAAGGCAGATCTCATCACAGCCCTCCGCCACGGCCCTGCGGATCGCGGACATGGTGTCCGTATCGTCCTTTTCGGTGGGGAGGCGGTTCACCGCGACGCTTTCGTCAACCTCCCCGCCGTAGGAGTCGAAGTCGCTGATGAGCAGATCCGGCCGGATCCCGGCGCGCAGGGCGTATTCGTAGCCGCGGTCGCAGGCGATGATGAAATCGTCGGGCCCGACGCCGGTGATCGGATGGTATTCTCCACCGGAGATGATGAGGCAGCGCTTTCCCATGGTGAGTCCCCCTTCGGGATGAGGATAAGAAAAAAATAGCCCCGCGCGCCGTCTTTGTCAAGCGGGAAGCGGACGATCGCGCAGGGGCGCGAAAGATGCGGGAATTTTGGCCTTGCACTTTTTGCGCGCCTGTGTTATACTCCCAATACACGCGGATGTAGTTCATCGGTAGAACTCCGGCTTCCCAAGCCGATAAGGTGGGTTCGACTCCCATCATCCGCTCCAGCAAGAAGCGCCACCCGAATGGGTGGCGCTTTTTGCTGGAGCAAAGAGGATGTGGGAGTCGAATCCTGATCCGCACATGCCATAGGCCAAACGACTCCCGCTCATCCGTTTTGCTGCGGCCGCTCGCTCGAATTTACAATTTCCTGTTGATTTTCCCCGCACCATAAACTATATTTAGAACAGCACAGTTTGTAAGCAAATTGAAATACCAGCGATAGATTTGAAAGGAGAATAAACATGGGTCTTATTTATGCCGCTCTCGGCGCCGCTACCGGCGTTCTGTCCGATCAGTGGAAGGAGTATTTCTACTGTGACGCGCTGCCCAACAACGTGCTGGCCGCCAAGGGCAAGAAAAAGGTTTCCGGCCGTTCCTCCAACCGCGGGGACGACAACATCATCTCCAACGGCTCCGTCATCGCCGTGGCCGACGGCCAGTGCATGCTGATCGTCGAGCAGGGCAAGATCGTCGACGTCTGCGCCGAGCCGGGCGAGTACACCTACGACGCCTCCACCGAGCCCTCCGTCTTCGCGGGCAATCTCGGGGAGAGCATCATGGCTGTGTTCAAAAACGTCTGCAAGCGCTTTACCTTCGGCGGCGAGCCCCCCAAGGATCAGCGCGTCTACTACTTCAATACCCGCGAGCTGCCGGGCTACAAGTACGGCACGCCCAATCCCGTGCCCTTCCGCGTGGTGGACAAGAACATCAACCTCGATGTGGACATCGCGATCCGCTGCTTCGGCGAGTACAGCATCCGCATGACGAACCCGCTGCTGTTCTACACCAATGTCTGCGGCAACATCAGCGCCAACTACACGATCGACAAGCTTGAGGGCCAGATGAAGACCGAGCTGCTCACCGCGCTGCAGCCCGCCTTCGCCCGCATCTCCGACATGGGTATCCGCTATTCCTCCCTGCCCGCCCACACCGCCGAGCTCGCCTCTGCCCTCAATGAGGAGCTGAGCGACAAGTGGCGCGATCTGCGCGGCATCGAGATCGTCTCCCTCGGCGTTTCCAGCGTGAAGGCCAGCGAGGAGGACGAGGCCATGATCAAGGAGCTGCAGCGCAACGCGGCGCTCCGCGATCCGACCCTCGCCGCCGCCCACCTGGTCGGCGCGCAGGCCGCCGCCATGCAGGACGCGGCCAAGAACGAGGGCGGCGCCGCCATGGCCTTCATGGGCATGAACATGGCGCAGCAGACCGGCGGCGTGAACGCCGCGGCCCTGTATCAGATGGGCCAGCAGGCGGCCCCCGCCGCTCCCGCGGCGGACAGCTGGGTCTGCCCCTCCTGCGGCAGTCAGGCCAGCGGCAAGTTCTGCTCCTCCTGCGGCGCGAAGAAGCCCGCCGAGGGCTGGACCTGCCCCTCCTGCGGCGCGGTGAACAAGGGCAAGTTCTGCACCGAGTGCGGCGCGAAGAAGCCCGCGGGCGAGCTGCTGTACAAGTGCGACAAGTGCGGCTGGGAGCCGGAAGACCCCGCCAACCCGCCCCGCTTCTGCCCCGAGTGCGGCGATCCCTTCGACGCCGACGACGCGGTCAAGTAATTTGAGAAAAGCACTGCACAGGGCGGCGGCGCTGCTGCTGGCCGCCCTGCTGTTGTCCTCTCTGTCCGCCTGCGGCGAGCCGGATCCCAACGCCGGCGTCTACCTCTGCACCGAGGTCGCGGTGGGGGAGGACGTCGTCAGCCCCGCGGAGCTCTACAACGGCGAGGTGCGCCTTGAGCTGCGGGATCACGGCGCCGGCCGCCTCTCCCTCGGCGAGAACGAGGGGGATCTGCGCTGGAGCATCGAAGGCGATACGCTGAGCGTGGACATCAACGGCCTGTCCTGCCCCGCAAGCCTGGCCGACGGTACGATCCGGCTGGATCTGCTGGGCGAGGGCGTCGTTCTGACGCTGGTGCGCGAGGAACTGGCCGCCCTGCTGCCTACGCCGACGCCGCAGCCGGAGCTGTTTTCCCGCTGCGTCGGGGAGTACTACGGCTGGTGGGAGATCGAGGGATCGACCGGCAGCATGCCGGATACCTGGTATGACTGCTGCGCCGCCGTCGTCCGGACGGAGGACGGTCTGGTGCTCACGCTCTGGGATGAGCAGAGCTCCCGCATGCAGCCCATGGGCTGCCTCTCGCTCGTCGGCGAGGGGGAGAGCCTGCGCCTCGACGGCGGCTGGTTCTGGTATGACGACCTTACGGAGGACAACTGCGCCGTCTCCTTTGAGGACGGACGCTTTGAACTGAACGGGCAGCACGACGCGGAGGGCGAGCGCTTCGCCTGGCGTATCCACCTTCGCCCCTGGGGGGCCGACTGGGAGGATACGGAGGAGCGCCCCTATTCCTACCGCTTCTGGTATTTGCCGCTGATCGAAGCGGGAGAGAGCATGCCCGATACCATTTCAGGAAAGTGAGGAGAGTGCCTGTGCCTGCACAGATCACCAATTTCCAGTGCCCTGCCTGCACCGGGCCGCTGCGTTTTGACGGCAGCACCGGCAAGCTCAAGTGTGACTACTGCAGCAGCAGCTTCACAGTTCAGGAGATCGAGGCGCTGTACGGCGAAAAGATCGAGAACGCCCAGCAAACCGCGGCGGCGCAGGCCGTCCAGCAGGAAGCGCAGGACGCGGCAGGGCAGGAATGGGACTGGAACGCCGTCTCCGACGACTGGGGCGCCGCCGGCGTCAACATGCGCGCCTACACCTGCCCCTCCTGCGGGGCGGAGCTGATCTGCGACGCCACGACCGTCGCGACCCAGTGCCCCTACTGCGGCAATCCGACCGTGGTGCCCAGCCAGTTCGACGGGAACCTGAAGCCGGACTACATCCTGCCCTTCAAGCTCGACAAGGAGGCCGCCGTCGCGGCGCTCAAGGAGTTCTACAAGGACAAGAAGCTCCTGCCGAGAGAATTCGCCTCCAACAACCAGATCGAGAAGATCCAGGGCGTGTACGTGCCCTTCTGGCTCTTTAACGGGACCGCCGAGGTGGACATGGAATTCAGCGCCAGCCGCAGCATGACCCATCGCGAAGGGGACCGGCTCATCACCGAGACCGACCACTTCCGCCTGCGCCGCGCGGGAGATGTGGACTTCGAGCGCATCCCGGTCGACGGCTCCCGCCGCATGCCCGACGCGCACATGGACGCGATCGAGCCCTTCGACTACCGCGAGCTCAAGCCCTTCTCGCCCGGCTATCTGCCCGGCTTCCTGGCCAATAAATACGACGTGGACAAGGAGGAGTGCGCCAGACGTGCCGACGAGCGCGCGATCCACACCGCCGAGCAGGCGGTGGAGGCCACCGCCTACGGCGGCGGCTACGCCAGCTGCGCGCTCATGGGCAAGAACGTCCGCCTGCGCCGCGGCGCGGTCAATTACGCGCTGATGCCGGTGTGGATGCTCTCCACCCGCTGGAAGGACCAGAGCTTCCTATTCGCCATGAACGGCCAGACCGGCAAGCTCATCGGCGACCTGCCTGTGTCGAAGGAGCGCTACTGGAGCTGGTTTGCCAGGATCGCCATCCCGGTGGCCGGCGCGCTTGCGGCGCTGCTGTATTTCTTCGTATAAGGAGGGGCTGAGATGAAACGTAGATTTGCAGTTTCCCTCCTTCTCGTCCTCCTGCTGAGTCTGCTGCTGCCGACCTCCGCGCTGGCGGTATCCGCCTCCGGGAACCTGAGCTATGTGACCGACTCCGCCGGGATCCTGACGGAGAGCCAGCGCCAGGAGCTCGAGAGCATGGCGGCCGGTATCTCGGAGAAGTACCAGTGCGGCGTGTATATCGTCACCACGCAGGATTACACCGAATTCGGCAGGGGAAGCATCTCCTCCTGCGCCGAGGAGATCTTTGACCGCTATCTGCACGGCTTCGGCGAGACCGGAGACGGGATCCTCTTCCTCGTGAGCATGGCGGAGCGTGATTTCGACCTCGACGCGCACGGGAGCTTCGGCAATTACGCCTTCCCCTCCCGCAACCGCGACCGCCTTGTCGACGCCTTTTCGCCTTACTTCCGCAACAACGACTGGTACAACGGCTTCAAGGCTTATCTCGTCGCCGCCGAGCAGATGCTGATCCCGGCCGAGGAGGGCTATCCCGCCTATCTGGAGAGCCTGCAGGAGAGCCAGGCCGAGCAGGAGCAGATGATCAAGGGCGCCAAGGGCGTCGGCTCCGTGCTGGCCGGCATCCTGACCGCGGCCGGCGTCTGCGGCGGCATGAAGAGCAAGATGAAGACCGCAAAAGAGAAGGACGACGCCGATGAGTACATGACGCCGACGAGCCCGCACATGCGCATCGTGCAGGACAACTTCATCAACCGCACCCGCACGGTGCAGGTCATCCCTCAGGAGCCCCGGGATTCCGGCGGCGGCAGCGGCGGCCATTCGGGCGGCGGCTTCAGCGGCCACTCCCATACGAGCGGCAAATTCTGAATGTGGGATATCAAGCGAAAAACGGCCCTCCCGGGCCGTTTTTCCTGAAAAGAAGAGTATTCGGCATGTTTTTGAGGTGATCCGATGAAAACTGTTATGGCAGGTCCGGGCTTCTGGATCTTCTACCTGCTGTTTGCCCTGATCGTTCTCGCCGTCTTCGAGCTGAGCAAAAACACGGTCCTCGGCATGGCGCTGGCGATGGTGCTGCTGATCGGCTTTTTCGTCTGGCGCGTGCGTGCGCCCCGGGCCCTCGTGCATAGACTGTGTCTGTTCGCGCTGCTGCTCGCGGCGCTCGTCGGCATCTATTCGCACACGCAGGGGCCTGTGAAGCTCCACCCCGCCGTCGAGGGCAAAAACGGCGGCGTGACCGACGTGGTCACGGTCGCGGACGGGCAGCTCACGGGCGTCTATACGGCGGACCGCAAGGTCGAGGTCTACGCGGGCATCCCCTATGCCGCGCCGCCGGTCGGGGATCTGCGCTGGCGTGAGCCGCAGGACCCGACGCCCTGGGAGGGCGTGCTGGCCGCGGACGCCTTCGCCCCCATGTCCATGCAGCCGCAGAACTCCGCGCTCTACAGCTCGCTGGCGCAGATCATCGGCTATCACGACTACAAGATCTCGCTTCGGGACAACTATCTTGACGCAAACTCCGAGGACGCGCTGTACCTGAACATCTGGAAGCCTGCGGGAGAGCAGGAAAAACTGCCCGTGCTGGTCTATGTCCACGGCGGCTCGCTGCAGACCGGCCAGCCCTGGTATGCCGATTACAGCGGCGAGGGCCTGGCCCGCAAGGGCGTGATCGTCGTCAACATGGGCTATCGGCTCGGCGTTTTCGGCTTCCTCGCGACGGAGGAGCTGCGCGCGGAATCTGCCAGCGCCACGACGGGCAACTACGGTCTGCTCGACCAGATCAAGGCGCTGGAATGGGTGCGGGACAATATCGCGGCCTTCGGCGGCGACCCGGACAATGTGACCCTCGCGGGCGAGTCCGCGGGCTCGGCCTGCGTGAGCGCGCTGTGCACCTCGCCGCTGGCAAAGGGGCTGTTCCGCCGCGTGATCGGCGAGAGCTCGACGACCACGGCCCCGCAGCCCACCCACTCCTTCCGGACGCTTGACAAAGCACTGGAAGCGGGGCAGAAGACGATGGAGCGCTTCGGCTGCTCAACGATGGAAGAGCTGCGCGCGCTCGATGCGGAGACGCTCGTCGCCGCGGCCGATTCCATCCACCACATGACCGTGGACGGTTATGTGCTGCCGCAGACGCCGTATGAGGCTTATCAAAAGGGCGAGCACAACGAGGAGGCCATCCTCCACGGCTTCAATTCCCAGGAGGGCGCGCCGTTCGTTCTCTTCGGCAGCGCGACGATGAAGAACTATGAGGAGAAGGTCCGCGCGTACTTCGGCGACTATACCGACGAAGTGCTCGCGCTGTACCCGGCGTCCACGGACGCGGAGGCCAAGGCCATGTGGATCGACATCTATTCCTGCATCTTCTTCACCCATGGGCACCGCTGCTGGTCACGGCAGGCCATTGCCAACGGCGTGCCGGCCTACGAGTACTTCTTTACGAAGGGCAACGGCCGCCTCGGCGCCTGGCACAGCGGCGAGGAGGTCTACTGCTACAACAACATCCCGGCGGATTCCCGGCTCTACGACGCCTCCGACCGCGAGCTCGCGGAGCTCTTTTCCTCCTATTTCGCGAACTTCTGCAAAACGGGCGACCCGAACGGCGAGGGGCTGCCGACCTGGGAGCCGAGCCGCGACGGCGATCAGCTCCTGGAGCTTGGCGATTCCGTGCGCATGATCGACGACCGCTTTGCCGCGCTCTGCGGGATCATGGACCGTATGCAGGGCTTCGAGGGCTAAGGAAAAAGAAATAAGAAAACGGACTGCTCTGCAGTCCGTTTTCTTATGCCATGTGCAGGAGATCCTTCGGGATGTGACAGTAGCCGCCGGGGTTCTTGTCCAGATACTTCTGGTGGTATTCCTCCGCCGGGTAGAAGTTTTCCAGCGGCAGCAGCTCGACTTCCAGCTTCTCCCTGTACTTCGCCTGCTCTGCCGCGTAGCGCGCCTCCAGCTCCGGCAGGTCGGCCGGGTCTGTGTAGTAGATGCCCGTGCGGTACTGGACGCCCTTGTCCCCGCCCTGCCGATGGTATGAGGTGGGGTCGATGGTCAGGAAGTACCAGTCCAGCAGCTGCGTAAGGCTGAGCCTGTCCGCGTCGTAGACGATGCGCACGGTTTCGGCGTGGCCGGAGCTGGCGCATACGTCCCGGTATCCGGGATTCTCGGTGGGGCCGTTGGCATAGCCGACCTCGGTCTCCGTCACGCCGTCGAACTGATCGAAGAACTTCTGTGTGCCCCAGAAGCAGCCTCCAGCCAGATAGATGCTTTTTCTGTTCAAACGATCGCCTCCCTTGTTTGCTGCCGCCATCATATCACAGACTGCCGCCGCACGCAAGGAGCGGGGAGCGAAACGGAGGAGCCCTGTAAAAATGCAGGACCGACATGGAAAAAACGACTTGACTGAGATCGTAAAAAACAGTAAAATAAAATGGTCATACATATAGTGTAAATCCGAAAGATCTGCTTGACCAAACACGTCCTTAAGCCGGGTCTTTCTTTGTGAAAACAGGAGGATAGCCTATGAAATCAAACAAGACCTTCCATCGTTTGCTTTCGGTGCTGCTTCTGGTCTGCATGCTGATGAGCCTCATGCCGGCCACGGCCTTTGCGGAGGAAGCGGCGGAAGCCGAAGAAACCGCTCTTGCCGAGACGCTTGAGACCGAAGCTGTCGAGGAAGCCGTCGAACCGGAAGCGGTTTTGCCGGAAGAGCCGGCAGAGGTCCCGGAGGCGGAGCGAGAGCCCGAGGCGCTTCCCGCTGAGGAAGCCCCGGCCGAGCCCGCAGAGGCTGCCGGGGAAGAACCCGCAGAGGCAGCGGAGGAAGAGATCGCGGAGGAAGCCGAAGCGATCACGGAGCCCGAGCCCGCGGACGAAGCTTTCGAGCAGCCCGCGGAGCCTGCTGAGGATCCCGCGGAACCTGAAGAACCCGAAGATCCTGAAGAACCTGAAGAGCCCGCGGACACCACCTGGACGATGGCGCTGCCCTTCACCCCGGGCACGCTGACCGGCAGCGGCGCGAGCTTTGCGAACCTGACGCTGGACTTCAGCCCCGCCGATCCCAGCATCGGCCGTACCATCGACGCTTACTGGATCGGCGTGGCGTTCATCGCCCCCGAGGCGGTTACGGCCGAGAATGTCGGCAAGACCACCTTCTCCATGGACGGCGGCAGCAGCTGGCAGTCCTTCGACGCCGCCAAGGACGGACAGAACGCCGACGGCAGGTATTTCCTGTACGCCTGGGTGCCCCTTACGGTCGAGAGCGTGAAGACGCTGGTCGCCGCGCAGCAGAGCAAGAGCTGGACCTTCGCCTTCGCGTGGGACGGCAATGCCGAGACCGCGCAGAGCCTTGTCATTACCGCCAGCCCCGAGAACATCACGCTCGTCAAGGACGGCAAGAATGAGATCAAGGTCGTCGCCTGGGAGATCACCGAGCTTAACGAGAGCTACACCGTGAGCTTCGATTCCGCCGGCGGCTCCGCCGTCGAGGCGCAGACCGTCGCCTACAACGGCACGGTCACGAAGCCGGAGGACCCCCAGCGCGAGCACTACAGCTTCCTCGGCTGGTTCACCGAGGACGGCGAGCCCTATGATTTTGCCGCGCCCGTCAAGGGCGACCTGACGCTGACCGCCCAGTGGAAGGGCGAGGAGCTGCGCGTCGTTTACACCGACGGCCTCGGCCATATCCTCAAGAGCTACGCCGTGAACTACGGCGATCCCACGCCCGCCTTTGACGGCGAGGGCCCGACCCGTGAGGGCTACCGCTTCGACGAGTGGAATCCCGAGCTTGAAGAGACCGTCACCCGCAACACCGTCTACACGGCGCAGTGGGTCAAGACCTGGACGCTGCACTTTGCGGGCTATGAGGCCTATGACATCACCGTGGATGAGGGCGAGACCGCGAGCTTCGCGTTCGTCTCCGGCGGCCTGACGCAGAAGTATTCCCTCAAGGACACCGCGGAAGAGCAGTTCCTCGGCTGGGATACCGACGCGGACGTCGCCCACGACAAGGTGAGCTGCGCCAAGTACACCAACGGGCAGAAGGATACCAACAAGGGACCCTTCAGCTTTGAGATGAAAGAGGACATCACGCTCTACCCGATCTTCGGCGCGATGTACAAGCTGACCGCCATGTACAATGACGGAACGGAGAACGCGCTCAACACGAACGACGCCAAGCCCGGCACCTTTGCGCGGCTTATGATCGGCACGCGGCCGACGCGCAGCGGCTACACGCTGCTTGGCTACTCCCGGAGCAAGGACGCGACGGAGCCGGACGCCGATCTGGCGAAGAGCGGAAACACCACGACATACGTCTACATGTACCTCGAAGGGGACACGACGATCTGGGCCGTATGGGAAGCCAAGGAATATGTGATCGGCTATGATCTGAACGGCGGCGAGGGCACGGTCCCCGAGGACTATGTGTTCACGATGGACAACAAGAAGGACATCGTGCTGCCGGCGGAAGGCTACAGCAAGGAAGGCCGGGAGTTCCTGGGCTGGTCGTACGGGACGAAGATCAGCGACATAGCGTGGAACAAGGATCTGACGGCGAGCAACCTGAAGACCTTCTACGAGCCGGGGGCGACGATCCCGGCGGACGTACTGACAGCGGCGAACAAGACGATCTACGCAGTGTGGAAGTACAAGGGCGTGACGGAGTCGGTCGACCTCAACGGCGGGACGAAGGGGCCGAGCGGCTTCCCGAAGACGGTGAACTACGGGACGAGCTGGTCGCTGCCGCTGATGACGACGTCTTTCTACAAGGACATCGTTCTGCCGGGGACCGAGGAGACGGTCAAGAACTACATCCGCGGCTGGTACGTGGTGAACGACGGGACGGTGCACCCGCACGGGAACAGCGCGGCGGGCGCGAACGGCAAGCTGACCATGACCGAGGACACCACGATCATGGCGCTGTATGAGTACACGCTCATCACTTACGTGGACGGCGAGGAGCAGCTCGGTCAGAACTACTCTCAGGTCGCCTACAGCGTTCCTGTCTATTCCTTCCCGAACGGCGAGGCCGTCACGCCGGCGGCCGCGATCGAAGCTCCCGCGAAGCTGCACTATGTCTTCAAGGGCTGGGCTCTTGAAGAGGGCGGCGAGGTCAAGTATCAGACCGGCGATCCGGTCGCCTTCCTGTCCGATACCACGCTTTACGCCGTATACGAGGACGCCCCCTACACGCTGAGCTATGACGCCGCCGGCGGCGAGGGCGAAGTCCCCGCCGAAGAGCACTATAATGCCGGTGACGAGGTTGAGATCCCCGAGGTCGAGCTGACCCGCGAGCACTACAGCTTCACCGCCTGGGCCGATGCCGAGGGCAATCTCTATCAGGCCGGCGACATCGTCACCATCCCCGAGGGCAATGTCGTCCTGACCGCCCAGTGGAAGGGTGAGGAGTGCACGATCATGTACACCGACGGCGAGGGCAATCTCCTGGCCACGCTCACCGCCGAGTACGGAAGCGAGACACCGACCATCGACGATCCGACCCGCGAGGGCTACCGCTTCGACAAGTGGGAACCTGCGCTGGCCGAGACCGTCAGCGGCGACGTGATCTACACGGCGCAGTGGGTCAAGACCTGGACGCTGCACTTCGAGGGCTATGAGAACCTCGATATCACCGTGGACGCCGGCGAGACCGCGAGCTTCGCGTTCGTCTCCGGCGGCCTGACGCAGAAGTATTCCCTCAAGGACACCGCGGAAGAGCAGTTCCTCGGCTGGGATACCGACGCGGACGTCGCCCACGACAAGGTGAGCTGCGCCAAGTACACCAACGGGCAGAAGGATACCAACAAGGGACCCTTCAGCTTTGAGATGAAAGAGGACATCACGCTCTACCCGATCTTCGGCGCGATGTACAAGCTGACCGCCATGTACAATGACGGAACGGAGAACGCGCTCAACACGAACGACGCCAAGCCCGGCACCTTTGCGCGGCTTATGATCGGCACGCGGCCGACGCGCAGCGGCTACACGCTGCTTGGCTACTCCCGGAGCAAGGACGCGACGGAGCCGGACGCCGATCTGGCGAAGAGCGGAAACACCACGACATACGTCTACATGTACCTCGAAGGGGACACGACGATCTGGGCCGTATGGGAAGCCAAGGAATATGTGATCGGCTATGATCTGAACGGCGGCGAGGGCACGGTCCCCGAGGACTATGTGTTCACGATGGACAACAAGAAGGACATCGTGCTGCCGGCGGAAGGCTACAGCAAGGAAGGCCGGGAGTTCCTGGGCTGGTCGTACGGGACGAAGATCAGCGACATAGCGTGGAACAAGGATCTGACGGCGAGCAACCTGAAGACCTTCTACGAGCCGGGGGCGACGATCCCGGCGGACGTACTGACAGCGGCGAACAAGACGATCTACGCAGTGTGGAAGTACAAGGGCGTGACGGAGTCGGTCGACCTCAACGGCGGGACGAAGGGGCCGAGCGGCTTCCCGAAGACGGTGAACTACGGGACGAGCTGGTCGCTGCCGCTGATGACGACGTCTTTCTACAAGGACATCGTTCTGCCGGGGACCGAGGAGACGGTCAAGAACTACATCCGCGGCTGGTACGTGGTGAACGACGGGACGGTGCACCCGCACGGGAACAGCGCGGCGGGCGCGAACGGCAAGCTGACCATGACCGAGGACACCACGATCATGGCGCTGTATGAGTACACGCTCATCACCTTTATGGACGGTGAGGAAGCGGTAGGCTCCGCCGTCTCCCAGGCCGCGTACAGCATTCCCGTTTACAGCTTCCCCAACAGCGATGCGATCACCCCGGCCGTTGTGATCGAAGGCCCGGAGAAGACCGGATACGTCTTCAAGGGCTGGGCCGAGGATGCGAGCGGCGAGCCGGTGTATCAGGCGGGCGACAAGCTGACCCCGCTGTCCGACATGCAGCTTTACGCCGTGTACGAGGCCGTTCCCTGCACCCTGAGCTTTGACGCCAACGGCGGCGAGAACGCTCCCGAGGCTGTTACAGCCGATTTTGACAGCACGATCACGCTCAGCGAGGCCGAGCCGCAGCGCCGCGGCCACAGCTTCCTCGGCTGGGCCTCCGCCGCTGACGCGGAAGAGGCCGAGTACGCCCCCGGCGCCGAGTACACGATGAAGGGCGACGCCGTGCTCTATGCTGTCTGGAAGATCAATCAGTACACCCTGAGCTTTGACGCCAACGGCGGCGACAGCGCCCCCGAGGCGGTGACCGTGGATTACGGCACCGAGGTCACGCTCGAGCCGATCGAGCGCGCGAACTACGTGTTCAAGGGCTGGGCCGGGACGGCTGACGCCGCGGCGGCCGACTATGCCGCGGGCGAGAGCTTCACCGTCGAAGCCGACGTTACGCTCTACGCTGTCTGGCAGCACGCTGCCGGCTGGGTCAAGAACGACGAGGGCAAGTGGAACTACTATGATGAAGACGGCGAGAAGGTAACCGGCTGGCTCAAAACCGAGCAGGCGACTTACTACCTCGATGAAAACGGCGATCTTGCGACCGGCTGGCAGGAGATCGACGGCGAAAAGTACTGGTTCTTCCCCGGCGGGACGATGAAGACCGGCTGGAAGGAGATCGACGGCACCTGGTACTACTTTGATGCGGACGGCAAGATGCAGACCGGCTGGGTCGAGAGCTACGGCAAGAAGTATTTCCTGGACGAGGACGGCAAGATGCTGACCGGCTGGCAGAAGCTTGACGGCAGCTGGTACTACTTCAATCCGGACTCCGGCGCCATGTCCACCCGCTGGAAAGAGATCGACGGCAAGTGGTACTATCTCGGCGAGGACGGCAGGATGGTCACGGGCTGGAAGCAGTTGAGCGGCAAATGGTACTACCTGCAGTCCAGCGGCGCGATGAAGACCGGCTGGCTCAAGCTCGACGGTTACTGGTACTGGTTCGACAGCAACGGCGTCATGGCCGCCGACACCACGCTGACCATCGACGGCAAACAGTACAGCTTCGACGCCAAGGGCCACATGCTCTGATTCTCGAACGGTACAATACGCAAATCCGATGCAATTGCTCCCCGGACGGAAACGTCCGGGGAGCATCTGTGTTTGATACTGGTTTCATACTAAACGCCAACAGAAATCCGAAGATCTTTGCGGCCGGATTTGCGCCATGCTTCGTTTCGTCGGCACAAGCTCCGGATCATCTCGCTTCCGTGAAGCATCACGAAAGCTCGCTCC
>CAMJQX010000004.1 GCA_946408145.1 uncultured Clostridia bacterium | reverse complement strand
GACAGCTCCCCTTGGCAGGGGAGCCAAAAAGGAGGATAATATGGAAAAAGCAATCGTAAAACGCGTGATCGGTCCGGTGGTGGACATCCACTTCCCGGCGGGCGAGCTGCCCGAGCTCTATAACGCGATCGAGATCCGCCTGCCGGAGCGCAAGGTCGTGCTGGAAGTCGTGCAGCAGACCGGCGGCGGCGACGTGCGCTGCATCGCCCTGTCCTCGACGGACGGCATTTCCCGCGGCTGCGAGGCCTTCGATACCGGCGGCCCCATCACCATGCCCGTGGGCGAGGCGACGCTGGGCCGTATGTTCAACGTCGTGGGCGAGCCCATCGACGGCAAGGGCCCCGTGAACGCCGAAAAGCGCCTGCCCATCCACCGCAAGCCCCCTCTCTTTACCGAGATCCTGCCCGCCACCGAGCTGCTGGAGACCGGCATCAAGGTCATCGACCTGCTGGCCCCCTACGCCCGCGGCGGCAAGATCGGCCTCTTCGGCGGAGCGGGCGTGGGCAAGACGGTGCTGATCCAGGAGCTGATCCGCAACGTCGCCTATGAGCACGGCGGCTATTCCGTCTTCGCCGGCGTCGGCGAGCGCAGCCGCGAGGGCAACGACCTCTGGAACGAGATGACCGAGTCCGGCGTCATCAGCAAGACCGCGCTGGTCTTCGGGCAGATGAACGAGCCGCCCGGAGCCCGTCTGCGCGTGCCGCTGTCCGGCCTGACCATCGCCGAGAACTTCCGCGACGAGAGCGGGCAGGACGTGCTGCTGTTCATCGACAACATCTTCCGCTTCACGCAGGCCGGCTCTGAGGTCTCGGCTCTGCTGGGGCGCATGCCCTCCGCCGTCGGCTATCAGCCGACGCTGGCGACCGAGATGGGCGACCTGCAGGAGCGCATCACCTCCACGAAAAACGGCTCCGTCACCTCCGTGCAGGCGATCTATGTGCCCGCCGACGACCTGACCGACCCCGCGCCGGCCACGACCTTCGCCCATTTGGACGCGACCACCGTGCTCGCCCGCTCCATCGCGGAGCTCGGCATCTATCCGGCGGTGGATCCGCTGGAGTCCAGCTCGCGCATCCTTGATCCGGGCGTGCTGGGCAGGGAGCACTATGAGACCGCCCGCGCGGTGCAGCAGGTGCTCGAGAAGTACCGCCAGCTGCAGGACATCATCGCGGTGCTCGGCATGGACGAGCTCGGCGCGGAGGATCGCGCCGTCGTCAGCCGCGCCCGCCGCATCCAGCGCTTCCTCTCCCAGCCCTTCCACGTGGCCGAGGCCTTCACCGGCATGGAGGGCAAGTACGTCAGGCTCGCCGACACGATCAAGGGCTTCCAGGCCATTCTCGGCGGCGATGTGGACGATCTGCCGGAGCAGGCCTTCCTGATGTGCGGCGGCATCGACGAGGTCGTCGCCAAGCGCGGCCAGTACTGAGGAGGTCCTATGGGAGAGCTGTTTCGCCTGTCCGTCGTGACCGGGGACGCCACGATTCTCGATACCAAGGTGCGCTCGGCCAACCTGCCGATGGACTTCGGCTCGATCGGGATCCTGGTCAACCACGCGCCGATGCTCTGCGCCGTGTCGAAGGGGATCGTGCGCGGTGTGCTGGAAGATGGGAGCACCGTCCGCGTCCGCGTCAGCGAGGGCGTGGCCAGCGTGGCCGACAACGAGCTGACCGTCCTCTGCGGCGACGCCGCCCTTGCGGAGGACTGATACCGTATGCATGAAAATACGCCGAAAGGCCGCCTGGACGGGCGGCCTTTCGGCGTTTATGATGCTTCTCAGTCGATGTGGATGATCTTCTGCGTCAGATCCGAGGCCTTGACCGTGGGCTCGGGGAAGCGCTCGCGCTTCTCGGTGACCTTGCCGATGTTGATGGCGGATTTCGGGCAGTACTGCACGCAGCTGAGGCAGCCGATGCAGTTCGGGCCGAAAACGGGCCTGCCGCCCCGGAGCTGGATGTTGTTGCGCGGGCAGACCTTCTCGCAGACGCCGCAGCCTACGCAGGCCTCGCTTGCGGCAAACTTTTTGACGCGCCTGGCGTGGGTCCTGCCGAGTCCGGCGCTCATCAGAGCGAAGGCGGCCTGCTTGGGCGGCTTTTTCGCGCGCTTCTTCATCGCGCGCACCGCGCCGCCGATCTCCATGGCCTTGCGCTCGATCTTCTCCGCGGTCTTCGCGGTCGACTGCGGCGCGAGCGTCAGGTTGTGCGGCATGAGCCAGATGGCCGTGCTGTGGTTGGCGACGCCGTCCCAGTAGTCGAGACCCACAAGCTCATCGAGCTTGTGCAGGCCGCAGCCGAGATAGCCCGCGTACTGCTCCACGGCGAACTTATAGGCGCCCGGCGCGATCTTGATCGCCTTCACGTAGTCCTCCACGCTGCCGGGAAGGCCGCCGGCCATGCAGGAGAAGATGAAGCCCACGCGCTTGGCCTCCGTGGCGTCGGTCTTTGCGGGGAAGGCGCGCATCATGACGATGTCCGTGTCGCCGAGCACCTCGGCGATGCGCTTGGCCATGGCCAGGCAGTGGCCCGCGCCGGAATAGCAGTAGATGATGTTTTCACTCATGTATCGTGTTCTCCTTTCGATGCGTCTCGGAACGATCTCACTCTATAGAATAGCAAAAACCGCGCCGCTCCACAATAGACGATCGGAGAAAAATGCCGAAAACCGGGGCGGTTCAGATCGCCAGCGCCTCGCGCAGAAGGATGTCTTCACCGATCTCCGCCGGCGTCCAGGGGACATAGCGGTCAACGGGCAGGCCCTTGCCGGCGATCCCGCGGCCCTCATATGCCGCGGCGGACATCGCGATCGGGTAGGACAGCGTCATGTGCTCGTTGAGCTTCACCGTGATGGGGTCGAAGGTGTCCAGCGTCCCCATCGTGGGGCGGCCGACCGTCACGACCTTCTTCCCGCAGCGCTGCGCCATGGCGGCGAACTGCTCGCCCTCGTCCTCGCAGAAGGTGTCCGTGATCAGCACGATCTTCTCCGGCGCTCTGTCCGCCGGGCGGATCGGCATGGCCTCAAAGGGCTCGGCGGGCCTGAAGCACAGGCCCTTGCCGTAGTTGTCGAGATAGAAGCGGCGCTCCTGCGCGGCAAGAGCGAGCCGCTCCGGGTCGGAGAGCGACTTTTCATAGTCTGAGAGGACGCGGTAACGCAGCTCGCAGTTGGCCTTCGTGCAGTTGACGTAGCTCCCCTCATCCGCGAGCAGCGCGTTCAGATCGGTCTCATGGTCGACCAGGTACGGGAAGAGATCCCAGCAGGCGTCCTCGTCGCCGCCGACGCAGCGGCGCAGGTCGAGGATCAGCTTCCGGCATGAGGCGATTTCCGCCTCATGCCCGGCCAGGAGCCTGTCCATGGCGGTACGGTCCATGCGCTCAAGCTTCAGGTATGTTGTGTCAGCCGAAAGTCTGCGAAATTCGATCGGGTATTCCGTCTCCTCCGCCGGGAAGAAGGGAAGCTTGAGCGTCTCAAGGCTGCCGTCCGCGTGCTCGACTTTGACGGAGGAGGCCATGCGGAGATAGCCGCCCCAGAGCTCGCGCTCGGGCTCCGCGCTGTAAAAGCCGCTGCCGCGCAGCAGATACCGGATCTTCTCGGGGCTCATGCTCTGGACAGAGAGGATCTTGTCGCCCGGGACGAGCCCTGTCTGCGGAGCCGCCTCCGTGACCCAGAGGCAGTCCCTCTCTGCGCGGACACGGAATTTCATCGCGGCGTTCCGGTAGTCGATCCAGTCTTCGCAGCGAAAGCGCAGGTGCCTGTCCTGCATGTCCGCCGCAAACTGGTGGAGCGAGCGGGCCAGCATCTGTAAAGTCAGCGTGTTGTAGCGATGGTGGGAGAGGATATAGGTCCGGTACTCGTTGGGCATGAAGCGGCGCTCGCGCCCGGGAAAGCCCACATAGTTGTCATGGATGCTCTCGACCATGATCTGAAAGACCTCATCCAGGTCGATCGGCTCCTCCTGGAGCGGGGCATAGAGATTGCGGCGTGCGCTGCGTTTCTGTTCCTCGCGTTCCTTGATTCCCATGGCGGTCTCCTGTCTGTCGCGCCGCTCCCGCGGCATTTCTGAAAAATGGGCTCCGCCGCTTTGTTCGCAGCGGAGCCCGCGGTTATAAGTGGATTATAGCGTTATCTCTCCGTGGACGCAAGCGCGGATCAGAGCGCCGCGACGATCTGGCCGGCGAGCCAGCCGTGGGTCGTGGCCATGCCGATGGAGTTGCCGGCGGAGGGGCAGCTGTAGCCGAGGCCGTAGCGCCCGCCGAGGCTGTTGCCGACGGCGTAGAGACCCTTGATGAGGCTGTTGTCGTTGCGCATGACGTTGAGGTTCTCGTCCGTCATGAGGCCGGTCATCGTGACCATCATCGGGGTGGGCGCGCGCTGGCTCAGCGTTGTGACGGAGGCGAAGAACGGCGCGGTCTCGATCGGCTGCAGCGCGCAGGCGCCCTTGCCGTAGTCGCTGTCGACGCCCTTGTGGCAGAGCTCGTTGTAGCGCTCGATGCTCTTGAGCGCCGTGGCGATCACTTCGTCCTCGTAGCCGCAGAGCTTCAGCAGCTCCTCGAGCGTGTTTGCCTTGTACATCGAGCTATAGCCGCGCTCCATGATGGTGCCGGTCAGGATGGAGATCTGGCCGTTCTCATCGGGCTCGCTGTTCATGCCCTCGATCACGTCGGCCAGGAACTGCGGACGGCCGAAGTCGGGGCCGCCGTGCTCCATGCCGGAGCCGGCCACGCTCTTGAGCCAGTTGCCGTCGACGAGCATGACGGCGGTGCCGTTCTGCTGCAGGAAGGTGGCGCGGTTGGCGGAGGAGATATGGCCCTCGTTGGTGAAGCGCTTGCCCTTGGCGTTGAGCCACAGGCAGGAGTTGGCGCCCCAGGGGGAGGACGGGCCGCCGCCCAGGATCATCGTGCCGCGCGGCGCGGGATCGACGAAGCCGCCGGCCCAGCAGCCGAGCTTGACGGAGGAGCCGTCGCGGCCGCCCATGAAGGAGAAGAAGCTCTCCTTGTCGCCGCCGAGGCGCTCGTTCTCCTCCATGTACTCGGTCAGCAGCGCCCAGCACATGTCCTTGTTGCCCGCGTAGTCGCCGCCGGCGAGGATGACGCCCTTGGAGGCGTTGTACTGCACGTACTTGTCGCCCTGCTTGGCGATGACGCCGGTGACGCTGCCGTCGGCATCCTGCACCAGGACCTGAGCGGGCGAGGAGAAGACGATCTGGGCGCCGAGCTCGACCGCCTTGGCGAGGCAGGCGCTCTCGACATAGCGGAGCGTGGAGTTCGCCGCGACGCCCTGGATGGGCTCCCAGTTGTACGGGCCGGCGAAGGTGACGGTGGAGGCCCAGGTCTTGGTGCCCGGGGTCAGCGGATAGTTCGTGAGGTTCTCGCAGTCGTAGACGTCCGCGCCGGACAGAGCCTTCTCGGCGTCGATGTTGGTCTGGATGAAGAGCTGGCCGTCGGGCGTGTTGTCGTAAGTCAGCATGACCGGGTCGAGCGTCAGGACGTTGTTCTCGAGCACGGTGCCGGCGATGCCGGGCAGGGCGGCAAAGCGCTCCTTGTCGGCGCAGACCTCGTTGGCGACGGCGAGCATGTTGTTCATCATGGGGCCGGAGTTCTGCACGAAGAGACGGATCACGTCGGGGTTGCAGCGGCCGCCGGAGCGGTTGATGTACTCGAGCGTGATCTCGCCGAGATCGTACTCCTTCAGGCCGTGCTCCTTCGCGAGATCGCAGTTGTAGGCGGCGATGTCTTCGCCGTACCAGTCGAAGATCGTGGCGCTCTGGGCCTCCAGCACAACGACCTTCGCGCCGGCCTGGGAGGCGGAGAGAGCGGCCTGGGTGCCGGAATGACCGGCGCCGACGACAACGATCTCGGTGTCGACGATTTCATCGGGCAGGATGGTGGGCGCGGTGCCGAGCCAGTCGCCGGGACCGGCGTAGCCCTTGACGCGGCCGTCCTCGGTCACGGAGGAGATAAAGGGCTCGACCGGAGCGGATGCGCCGGGGCCGCCGGGACCTCCCGGGCCGCCGGGACCTCCCGGGCCGCCGGGACCGCCGGCAGCTTCCTCGACCGCAGCGACCTCGGCGGTGCCCTTGGCCTGCGCGATGGCGTCATTCAGGGCAGAGCGGACAGCGTTGGAGGTCAAGGTCGCGCCGGACACGCCGTCGATCTCGGCGCTCTGGGCCGTCAGGACCTGCGCGATCAGCTCGTCCGCGGCGGTGCGGCCGATGCCCTCGGTCTCACCGGTGACGTCGAGCACGATCTTGGTGATGCTCTTCTCGCTGAAGGTGGCCTCCAGCACGACGTTGCCCATGCCGCTTGCCGTCGCGGTATAGGTGCCGGGCGTGTAGAGCACCTCGCCGATGGCCTCGTTGAGCGCGACGATCTGCTCGGAAGTCAGCTCGCCCTCTTTGAGCACGGCGTCGGCGGCGAAGGCCTTGATGTCGCGGCCGGCCAGACCGAACATGCCTGCGCTGACCGCGGCGGCCGTTGCGCCCTTGAGGAACTCGCGGCGGGAAATCCATTTACTCATATGGGGATCCTCCTTTTATTGTTTTTCTATGGGCTGATTTCATTATAGAAAGAAAAACCTTGCATTTGAATACCGGATTGCTTACAATAGCATTAAGATAATCTTAATGCCGGGAGTGATCGCTTTGCTGCGCCACCAGTTAAAGACCTTTCTGACGGTCTGCGAGACCGGGAGCTTTTCCAAAGCGGCCGCGGTCCTCTACATCACGCCGAGCGCCGTCCTTCAGCAGATCCAGAGCCTGGAAGCCGATTTCAAGGTCCCGCTTTTCTATCGCACATCCAAGGGCGTCTCGCCGACCGCGGCGGGAGAATTCCTGGAGAAGCGGGGCAGAGCGCTCAGCCGCATGAGTGAGGAGCTCTGCCGCGACATGCGGAGCTTTGTTTCAAGCGACAGGCCGATCTGCGTCGGCACCTCCATCATGGAAAAGGTCCGGCTCCTGTACGAACTGTGGGTGTTGTTCTCCGAAGAGGAAAAAGACTGTGAGATCCAGATGGTCAACATCGACGTCGCCCACAACATCCCGGCCAATACCGATCTGATCGAGAGCATCAACAGCAGCGTGCCCTGGATGCGGGAATGGGAGTTCTTTGAGATCTGCAGGGTCCCGTTCGGCTTTGCGGTCGCGAAAGGTCACCCGCTTGCGGAAAAGAGCGTGATCCGTCTGGACGACCTTGCCGCTCAGACTGTCCTGACGATCAACGACGGTTCCTGTGACGTTGTGGCGGAGCTCCTGGCACTGCTCCGGGAGCAGGGTGCGCAGATCGTTTATCCGAGCGGGCAGAGCGCGAACCCGCTTTGGGAGTCGGCCTTCCGGCGCGACGCGCTGCTTGTTCCCATGTGTTGGAGCGATATCCTCATCAACATGACGGTCATCCCCTTTGAGCGGGACTTTTCGCTCCCTTACGGGATCTTCTACCGCTCGCAGCCCCACACGTCCGTGCGGCGTTTTCTGGACTTCATCAAGCTGACCTACGGCGACGGGAATGCGCGCGGCGTCGTCCCCGTTCTGACGTGACGGGAGCCGTTCATGCCCCGTTTTCCGCTCTTTCTTCTCCGGCCGGTCCGCGTTTCCTGCATTTATATCCCCCCGGGGGGCTTCCGTGGGGATGCGCGCTCGGTTATAATGCAGATATCGCATTTGACCGCGCAACAAAACACAGACTGAGCAAAAAAGGAGAAGAACAATGAAAAAACTGATTTCTCTGCTGATGGCCGTCGTCCTGCTGCTCTCCGTGAGCGTGGCGGGCGGCGTCGCTTACGCCGAGGATACCCGCACCATCGTCGACGGACTGGGCCGCGAGGTCGAGGTCCCCGTGAAGGTCGAGCGCATCGTCACCCTCGGCAACGCCTCGCGCATGGCCACCTATCTCGGCCTTGCGGACAAGATGGTCTCCGTGGCCAACGGTGACCAGAGCAAGAGCCTGTTCATGGCCTACGGCGTGTTCAATCAGGAGCTCTGGGCCGATCTGCCCGTCGTCGCCTCCGGCGGCTACGGCGAGGTCAACCCCGAGGCCATCCTCGCCGCCGAGCCCGACGTGATCCTCTGCACCTATGAGGAGGACATCGTCGCGAACATCGAGGACCAGCTCGGCTGCATGGTCGTCGCGGCGCCTCAGGGCACGCTCTTCGGCGAGGACTATGAGCTGGCGCTGCGCGTCTTCGGCGACGCCTGCGGCGTCTCCGAGCGCGCCGAGGCGGTCATCGCCATGATCCACGACTGCCTCGACGATCTCGACGCGCGCACCGCGGAGATCCCCGACGCGGACAAGCCCCTCTGCCTCGGCGCTGCGGCCACCTTCCGCGGCGGGCACGGCATCAGCGGCGTGTACGCCAACAGCGCGATCCTCGCCGCCGTCCACGCAAAGGACGCCGCCGAGGGCCTGGCCGACGGCAAGCCCAAGGGCGTGGAGGTCGACCGCGAGCAGATCCTGGCCTGGGATCCGGACATCATCATCCTCGACGCGGGCAATCTCGAGCTGATCGCGCAGGAGTACGCGGAGGACAGCGATTTCTTCAACGAGCTGAGCGCCGTGAAGAACGGCCAGGTCTACCAGTGGCCCAACGCGACGGCCAACTACACCAACGTGGAGATCCCGCTCGTGAGCGCCTACTTCGCGGGGAGCCTCCTCTATCCCGAGGCCTTCGAGGATGTGGACTTCGAGGCGAAGGCCGCGGAGATCTTCGAATTCTTCCTCGGGCACGAGGGCTATCTTGAGCTGCTGGCCGAGGCCGGACTGGGCTACGGGCCGGTGACGCTGGGCGAATAAGGAGCGATTTCTCTTGCAGATCCAGGCAGAAACGCTGAAGCAATACGAACGCCACACGCGGCGGAAACGGGCAGCGCTGATCGCAGCGCTGCTCGTGACGCTGCTTTCGGCCATCCTTTACATGGGGATCGGCTCCATCCGGCTGAGCCCCGTGGATATCCTGCGCGTATTTTTCGGCACGGCCGAGAAAAAGCACGTCACGGCAGTGATGAACATCCGCCTGCCGCGCGCCCTCGCCGCGATCGTCATCGGGGCGCTGCTGGCCTCGTCCGGCGCGGTGATGCAGTGCGTGCTGCGCAACCCCCTCGCCTCGGCCTCCACGCTCGGCGTCTCGCAGGGCGCGGCCTTCGGCGCGGCGCTGGGCATCATCGTCTTCGGCGGCGGCATGATCACAAACTCGCTGTCCAACAACACCGTCTCCGTCTCCAATCCCTACACCGTGACGCTCTGCGCCTTCGTGTTCGGCTCGATCTCCTCCCTGGTCGTGATCGCGATCTCCCGCCTGCGGCGCGGCATCGGGCCGGGCGGGCTCGTCCTCGCCGGCACGGCGCTGAGCGCGATGTTTGCCGGCGGCAGCACGCTCCTGCAGTATTTTGCAGACGACACCTCGCTCGGCGCGGTGGTGTTCTGGACCTTCGGCAACCTCGGCAACGTCGGCTGGAAGGATCTGCGCTTCCTCGGCGCGGTCTTCCTCCTGTGCCTGGTGTTCTACATGTTCAACCGCTGGAACTACAACGCGATGGAGGCGGGCTTCGACACGGCCAAGAGCCTCGGCGTGAACGCCGAACGCCTCATGCTCGTGAGCATGGCGGTCTGCTCGCTCTCGGCGGCGGCCGCGGTCTCCTTCGCGGGCATCATCAGCTTTGTCGGCCTGATCGCGCCGCACATGATGCGCTTCTTCGTCGGCAACGACCACCGCTATCTGATCCCCGGCTCCGCCATCTGCGGCGCGCTGCTCCTGCTGCTCGCGGACGCCGCGGCGAAGCTGATCGCCCAGCCGGTGATCCTGCCGATCGGCGCGATCATGTCCTTCATCGGCGGCCCGGTCTTCCTGATCCTGCTGTTCAAGGGGGCGCGCCGCTATGATTGAGCTGAAAAACATCGGCTTTGCCTACGACAAAAACGCCGCGCCCGTCCTGCGCGACGTGAGCTTTTCCCTCGCGGACGGGCAGTGCGCCTCCGTCCTCGGCAACAACGGCGCCGGCAAGAGCACGCTGCTCAAGTGCATCGACCGGATCCTGCGCCCGCAGAGCGGGCAGGTGCTGATCAACGGGCAGGACGTGTTCACGCTCTCGGCAAACGAAATGGCCCGGCAGGTGGCCTATGTCGCGCAGAACGCGCGCTCCTCGGACCTGCTCGTGTTCGACACGGTGCTGCTCGGACGGCGGCCCTATATCCGCTGGGACGTCTCCGAGCACGACCGCGAGGTCGTCTCGGCCCTCCTCGAGCGCTTGAAGCTGACGCATCTGGCGATGCGGCCGCTCTCCCATCTCTCCGGCGGCGAGGCGCAGAAGGTGCTGCTGGCCCGCGCGCTCGCGCAGGAGCCGCGCCTGCTGCTGCTCGACGAGCCGACCAGCAATCTCGACCCGCGCAACCAGCACGAGGTCATGCAGCTCGTGCGGGAGATCGCGGAGGAGCGGAACATCTGCGTCATCACCGTCCTGCACGATCTGAACCTCGCCATCCGCTACAGCGACCGCTTCCTGCTTTTGAAGGACAGCGGCGTCTATGCCAGCGGCGGGGCGGAATGCATGACGCCGGAGAACATCGAGGCGGTGTACAGCATGCACGTCCATATCATCGAGCACCGCGGGATCCCGGTCGTCGTGCCCTTCCCGGACGTGCATTGAGGAGCGCGAAGCGATGAACGACGAAAAGAAGAGCTGGGACGAGGCGGCGGGAGACTACCAGAAGGTCTTCACCCTCGGAATAAGCGAATACAGCGCCGCGCTCCTGCGCTTCTGGCAGGAGGAGGGCATGATCCGCCCCGGCTGCCGCGTGCTGGATATCGGCTGCGGCGTCGGGAAATACGGGACTTATCTGGCCGGGCTCGGCTGTGACGTCACGCTGACGGACCTCTCCGACGAGATGATCCGGCAGGCGGAGCGGAACATGGCCGAATACGATACGCCGTGGCGCGTGTACGCCTGCGATTTCCGCGAGGCGAGCGGCGCGGAGCCCGCCTTTGCCGAAGGCTTCGACTTTGTGTTCTCCACCATGTCGCCCGCGATCGACGGCGCCGACGCGGTGCGGAAGATGAGCGCGCTCAGCCGCGGCTGGTGCTTCCTCGCCCGCTTTCAAAGCTGGGAGCAGCCCACGCGGGATCTGCTGATGCGGAAAATGGGCGTCGAGCCGCGCCCGATGATGGACAGACTGTCCGACGACGTGGCAGCCATGGTCAGGGCCGTGGAGGAGGCGGGCTATGCGCCGCGGGTGAAAGTCGTCCCCTACGACTGGGCGGACGAGCGCAGCCCGGAGGATATGGCGGACTATCTCTGCCGCCGCTACTTCGAGCCGGAGGAGCGGGAGGGGATCTATCCCGCCGCCCTTGCGGCGGCCGCCGGGCTCGCCGGCGCGGACGGCCTCATCCGCGATGCGGTGAACACCACCGCGGCCTGGATCTGTTGGCGGATCTGAGCGATCGAAACGCACAAAGAAACGGGAGACCGACACCATGGTGTCGGTCTCCCGTTTCGTTATGAGAAGAACTGTGTCAGGGGGAGAGCTCGCCGCGGACGATCCGCCGCATGTCCTCCCATTTTTCCTCCATGTCCTCCACGAGCCGGAACTGGTTGCGCGCGCGGACCAGATTGTGCTCCGGGAAGGCGGTGGAGAAATAGACGTCGCCGCTCAGATAATCCGTCAGGAAGCGCAGCCCGCATTCGAGCGTCATGAGCCGCGCGCCCCAGGGCAGGGAGTCGAGCTCCGCCTCCGTCAGCCCGCCGCAGGCGGGGACAAAGCCGCGCACGAAGGTCCGGTAGAGCTCCGGATCCATGCGGACCCGGTCGAGATCCCGCTCGTCCTCCGCGGCGGTCGAGGCGCCGAAACGGATCGAGTCGCCGAAATCGTAGGCGGCGAGGCCCGGCATGACCGTGTCGAGATCGATCACGCAGAGGGCGCGGCGGGTCTTCGCGTCGAGCATGACGTTGTTGAGCTTGGTGTCGTTGTGCGTGACGCGCAGCGACAGCGTGCCGTCTTCCCGCATGCGCTGGAGCGTGCCCGCCTCCTCCCGGCGGGAGAGGACGAAGTCGATCTCCGGCCCGACGCCCGCGGCGCGGCCGAGCGGGTCCGCGCGCAGAGCGGCGTCGAATTTCCGGTAACGATCCGGCGTATTGTGAAAGTCGGGGATCGTCTCGTGCAGCGTCCCGGCGGGGAAGGCGCGCAGAAGGCGCTGAAAGCTGCCGAAGGCGACGGCGCTCTGATAGAAGTCCTCGGGGCTCTCCGCGGCCTGCAGGCAGATGCTGTCCTCCACGAAGTCATAGACGCGCCAGTATTCGCCCTCCGCGTCGCGGTGCCAGCAGCCGCCGTCATGCGTCGGCACGAGATGCAGGCATGCGCGCGGATCGTCCGTCTGCCGCGAGAGATATTCCGTGACCGCGCGGACGTTCTCCATCAGGCCGGGGATGTCGTGAAAGGCCTCCCGGCTCAGGCGCTGCAGGATATAGCGGCGCGGCGCGTCCGTCACGACCAGATAGGTGCGGTTGATGTGCCCCATGCCGTAGCGCTCGCAGGAGAGGGGCTCGCCCTCCAGACAGAAGGCCCGGATCGCCTGTTCCATCGTCTCACCCCTTGATGCCCGTCAGGGCGATGCCTTCGATGAACTGCTTCTGGAAGATCGCGTAGATGATGATCAGCGGGATGATCGACAGCAGCGCGCCCGCCATGATGCTCGGATAGTCGGTCACGTACTGCCCCTGCAGGTAGCTCAGACCGGCGGCGAGGGTCATCTTGTCCGGCGAGGTGTTGACGATCATCGGCCACATGAGGTTGTTCCACGCAAAGCGCAGCGTCAGCACGCCGAGCGAGACGAGGCCGGGCTTTACGAGCGGCAGCATGATCTGCAGGAAGATGCGGCCGTGGCTGCAGCCGTCGATGCGCGCGGCGTCCTCGAGCTCCTGCGGGATCGACAGGAAGAACTGCCGCATCAGGAAGGTGCCGAAGGCGGAGAAGAGGTTCGGCAGGTAGACGGCGCGCAGCGTGTTCAGAAGCCCCATCTTCTGGATCGTCAGATACTGCGGCAGGATCAGGAAGGAGCTCGGGATCATCAGCACCGCCAGGCACAGCACGAACAGAGCGTCGCGCCCCGGGAAATGGATGCGGGCGAAGGCGTAGCCCGCCAGCGAGCAGAGCGTCAGCTGGGCCGTAACGATGATGATCGCGGTCAGCACGGTGTTGCCGTACATGCGCCAGAAGGGCAGCTTGCTGGAAAGCGTCAGGTAGGAGCTGGTGTCCCAGTGCCGCGGCAGGATCGAAGGCGGGATGGACACCGCCTCGACCTGGGTCTTGAAGGAGGTCAGGAACATCCACAGGAAGGGCGCGAGCGTGATGAAGCAGCCGAGGAGCAGGACGATGTAGACGATCGCCCTTCCGCCGGAGGCTTTTTTCCGATGCAGCGTTTTCTCCATGTGCTCTCCTCCTTCCTCAGTCGTAGACGACCCACTTCTTCTGCAGGCGCATCTGCAGCAGGGTCAGCAGCATGATGATAACAAAAAGGAATACGGCGATGGCGCTCGCGTAGCCCTTCTTGGAGAATTCAAAGGCATTGCGGTAGAAATACATGACCACGCTCTGCGTATAGCGCAGGGCGGTGCTCTTGGCGGGTATCATCATATAGATGACGTCGAAGATCTGCAGGGTCGAGATCACGGTCGTGGTCAGGACGAAGAACAGCGTCGGGGAGACCAGCGGCAGCGTGATGGTGAAAAACTGCCGGATCTTGGAGGCGCCGTCGAGCTCCGCCGCCTCGTAGTAGACGGCGGGGATGCCCTGAATGCCCGCGAGCAGGATGATCATGTTGTAGCCCACGCCCATCCAGATAGAAACCAGACTGATACAGACGAGGGCGGTCGCCTGTTCGCTCAGCCAGTAGTGGGACTGCCCGCCGAGGCGCGTCACGATAAAGTTGAGGATGCCGAAGTCCCCGTTGAAGATCCAGCGCCAGACCATGGCGATGGCGGCGGACATGGTGACGGTCGGGATGAAGAAGATGACGCGGAACACACCGCGCCCCTTGATCTTCGTGTTCAGGAGCGCCGCGAGCACCAGCGAGAAGAAGACCGTCGCCGGGATGATGATCAGCACGTAGGAGAAGGTGTTGCCCAGGCTCTTCCACATGCCGGAGTCGGAGAACATTTTTTCATAGTTGGCCAGGCCCGCCCAGGAGGACTTGTTGAACGCGCCCACATTATATAAGCTGTCGCGGAAAACCTTGACGACAGGATAGAAATAGAAGACGCCCAGTCCCAGCAGCAGGGGCAGGATCATGCTGTAGCCCCACAGCCAGCTGCCCAGCTTGTCTCGGGTAAGATGTCGTTTTTTCAACAGGCTCCCTCCTTTGTTTCGGCGGCCTGCGCCGATCGTGTGAAAGGCGGACGCGGCGGTTCTGCCGCCGCGTCCGCCGGAGACGCAGGAATCTTATCCGAGCTGTTCCATGATGTTGTCGCAGGCCTCGTCAACGCTGATCTCCAGGTTGAAGGCGCGCACCAGCTCGTTCCACATGATGTCGCCCCACTCGGCGTTGAAGGCAGAGGCGGGGTAGACGTAGGAGTAATTGGCGGCCGCATCCGCGTAGATCGCCATGTTGTACTGCGGATTGGCTTCAAAGAAGAGCGGGGAGTACTCCAGGTAGCTGGGGATGGCGATGCCCATCTCGCCCAGGCGCTGCATCGCCTCGGGGCCGGACAGATACTCGACCCAGGCCCAGGCCTCGTCGGGATGCTCGGTGGCGACGGAGATGCAGTTGGCCTTGCCGTGGATGACGGAGGCGCGCTTGCCGGTGGACATCAGAGGCAGCTCAACGACGTCGCAGACATCGGCCACGGCGGAATCCTCAGAGGAGTAGTACTGAACCATCCAGTCGCCGGAGAAGATCATGCCGAGCTTGCCGGCCATGAACTGCAGGTAGGCGGCGTTCTCTTCGACGGAAGCCTCAGAGGGGGAGTAGCCGGCCTTCATGAGGTCGATCCAGCACTGGATGCCGGCGCGGGTGCCCGGCTCGTTGAAGCCGAAGTTCTCGCCGTCGACGAACCAGCCGCCCTCGGCGAAGACCGTGTTGTAGAAGCCGGACTGCTCGTCATAGGCGGCGGAGATGCCGTACACGCCGTCCTCAATGCCGGTGATGGCGGCAGCGGCGGCCGTCAGATCGTCCCAGGTCCAGTCGCTGGTCGGGTAGGCGACGCCGGCCTTGTCGAAGAGGTCCTTGTTGTACCAGAGGCCGATCGTGTCATAGTCCATGGCGATGCCGTACTGCGTGCCGTCGTAGTTGTACATCTCGTTCATGGCGGGCGGGTAGTTCGCCAGGTCGATGTCGGACTTGGCGATGTAGTCGTCGATCGGGAGCAGGACGCCGCCGTCGGCGTACTTGTTGATGTTCACGCCGTTCATGTGGAAGACGTCGGCGACGCTGCCGCCGGTCGCGGCGGCCTCGAGCTTGGTCCAGTACTCGCCCCAGGAGGTGTGCTCCAGGACGATGGTGATGCCGGGATGGCTCGCTTCGAAGTCAGCCTTGCACTGCTCATAGTAGTCGTCCATCGACGCCCAGTAGGCGTAGTGGATCTCCACGTTGTCGTCGGCAAATGCGACCGCGCCGCCGCACATGGCGACAGAGGCGAGCATCAGCACAGCCATCAGAACTGCCAGAATCTTTTTCATGTGTGTTTCCTCCTTGAATATGTAATTGTTTATCCGGTTGCCCGGCAATTCACAGTTGTCCGCGCAGGCGGGCCTCATACTCGCCCATATCGACGCTCTTCCCGCTCAGGCGCGATTCCTCCGCCGCGCAGGCCATCAAATGGCTCTCGATGGACTTCTGGATGGAGGAGCGGCTCGCGCTCTGGCGCGCATGGCGGAGGCCGGCGGAGAAATCGTTCATCAGCCCCTCGTCGCCGCCGCCGTGGTTCCCGGAGACGGAGCCGATATGGATGAGCTCCTCGCTGCAGCCGTCCACATTGTTGGAGCGGAAGGAGCTCAGGCGGATCTCGCCCTTGCCGTCGTCTCCCCAGAGCTCGCCGTGCTCGCACATCACGTGGATCGTGCGGCACATGCGGTTGGTCAGGCCCGAGAGGGTGAAGGCGGCGGTCACACCGTCCTCAAACTCGATCAGGGTGCTCTGGTGGTCGCAGACATTGTTGTCGCAGCGGAAGACGCAGCGGCCGTAGCGGCCCTCCCGCAGGGCGCGGAGGATGCCCTCCTCGCTCTGGTCCTGGCTCAGCACATCGGCCGGCCAGGAGCCCCGCGCCGGCAGATAGGCCTTGCGCGCGTCGAAGCGGCAGGACGCGGCAGCGGGACAGTCGAGGCAGCGCGCCGTGCTGCCCTCGGGGGCGTTCTCTTCTTTGAAAAAGCTCAGGCTGCCCGCCGAGGACAGGCGCAGCGCCTTTTTCCCCGTCAGCCACAGCAGGATATCCAGATCGTGGCAGCTCTTCTGCATGATGATCGGACTCGACAGCTCGCTGTTGCGCCAGTTGCCGCGCACGAAGCTGTGCGCCATGTGGAAGTTGCCGACGTTCTCGGTGTGCTCGATCGCGACGATCCTGCCGAGGCGGCCGCTGTCGAGGATCTCCTTGAGCCGGATGAAGAAGGGGGAGTAGCGCAGGACATGGCAGACGGTCACGCTCCGCCCCGTTTCCTCCGCCTTTCGGCAGATCTTCAGGCACTCGAGCGGGTCGGGGGAGATCGGCTTTTCCAGCAGCAGGTCCCAGCCGCGTTCGAGCCCGGCCATCGCGTGGGCGTAGTGGTCCCGATCCATGGACGCCACGATCAGCGCGTCCGCCTCCGGGATGCTGCGGATCAGCGCGAGCGGATCGTCAAACAGCATGTCCTCCGGCGTGCCGAAGAGCTGATGGGCCCGCGCCCTCTTTTCGACATGGCGGTCCGCCACGGCGACGATCTCGTCACCCAGCACGTCATGAGCGTAACGGGAGTAGATCATGCCGCGCGCGCCTGCGCCGACCAGAGCAAGTTTCATTCCGTACCTCCTTCGTGCTGTGCACATCCGGGTTCTGTATGTTTCGTTATATTTTGCCTTTGTTGCGTTCGCGTTTTTTATAACAATTCAACATTATCACAGGGATAAGCGACTTGTCAATAGGGGAAAACCCCGGTTGACAAGATTCTTTTTCTGCTTTATAATTGTTTTGTTTCGTAAACTAATTCTCTGTTTTCCAAATCTGCGCAACAAAACCGGGAGGAGGATCCGCGCATGAGCACGATTCGTGAGGTCGCCGCGCTGGCAGGCGTCTCCATCTCCACGGTCTCGCGCGTCATGAACAACGACGAGACCTACAAGATCACCGACGAGACGCGCGACCGCGTCTGGAAGGCGATCGTCGATCTCAACTACAAGGCCCCGGCCTCGCGCCGCAAGGCGGAGCCCGCGGAGCCCTCGGCCGCGCACCGCCGGATCGGCTGCGTGATCAAGCTGCGCGGGGCGAAGTATTCCGACCCCTATTATCTGTCGCTGCTGTCGGGGATGGAGAACTATCTCAACGCCCACCACGCCGAGGTCTGCTTCGTGCGCACCTGGAACGAGCTGGACAACAGCGAGATCCTGCTGCGGACCTTCTCGGAGCCGCCGGACGGACTGATCCTCATGTCGCACGCCGGAGAGGCGCCGTTTCGCTACGCGCTCTCCAAGGTGCCGCATATCGTCGGGATCGACAGCGGCTTTGCCGAGATCGACAACATCGAATACGACCATGTCCAGGCCGCGGCGCTGGCCGTCAACTGCCTGATCGACGCCGGCTACCGCGAGATCGGCTTCATCGGCGGCCCCGAAGGGGAAGTGCCGATGCGCCGCTGCCGCCGCTTCCACTCGTACCGGAACACGATGCTCGACAACGGCCTCGGCATCCGCGACGAATGGGTGCTCGACTGCGAGTGGAACGACGCGCGCTGCGCAAGGCTGCTGCAGGAGCTCGGGCGGGATCGCCTGCCGCGCGCCTTCTTCGTCTCCAGCGACCTCATGGCGCTGGCCGTCCTGCGGGCCCTCTCGGAGATGGGCGTGCCCGTCCCGGGGCGCGTCGCCGTGATCGGCCTGACCAATCTGGAAATGTCGCGCTACTCGAATCCCCCGCTCAGCACCGTCGAGGTCCCGACCGAGGCGATGGGCGAGGCCGCCGCAAAGACGCTGCTCCGGCGGCTCGACGGGGACGATTCGCTGCCCCGCCGCATCCTCTTTCCCACGCGGCTCGTCCTGCGCGGCTCGCTGTAGGGAAACTCGGAGCAGTGATAAGCAAAAGAGCTCCCTCTCTCCGCACACGGAGAGAGGGAGCTCTTTTGGGATCGGGAGGCCGGTCAGTTCATTCAGACAGCATCAAACAGCAAAACAGGCGCGTCAGGAAACAAACTGGTAGACCGTGAAGGCCGCGTAGATGCACAGCAGCAGGATGCCCTGCCAGCGCCGCAGCCTGCCCTTGATGAGCGCGGGCAGGCACATGATCGCCATCACGGCCAGCATGAGCGGGATGTCGATGACGAGGCTCGAATTGACGCCGCCCAGGATCGTCTTCTCCGCGGGGATCGCAAAGGGAGAGATCGTGATCGCCATGCCGCTGACGAGGATGATGTTGAAGAGGTTCGCGCCGATGACGTTGCCGAGCGACAGCGAGCCGTGGCCCTTGACAAGGCTGGTGATCGCGGTGATCAGCTCCGGCAGGCTGGTGCCGAGCGCGACCATGGTCAGGCCGATGACGGAGTCCGGCACGCCCAGCGCCGCGGCGATCTTGGTGCCGTTATCCACGAGGAAGCGTGCCCCGACGGCGATCGCGGCGGCGCCGATGACGAGCAGCACCAGCTCCATCACGAAGGAGCGTTCCTTCTCGCCGCCTTCCTCTTCTTCGCCCTCTTCCGCGAGCTCGGGATGCTTCTTCATCTGCATCGTGGAGACGATCATGTACAGCACGAAGGCGCAGAGATACAGGATGCCCATCCAGCGCTGAAAACGGCCCAGCGTCCAGGCGATCACGGCATAGGAGAGCGCGGCGGCGAAGAAGAAGGCTGCCGGCAGGGAGAAGGATTTCGGGTTGACCTTCCCGGGCTTCACCGCGATCGTGATCGCCGCGATCAGGCTCGTGTTGCAGATGACGGAGCCGATGGCGTTGCCGTAGCTGATGCCGGCGTTGCCCTCCAGAGCCGCTTGGCTGGAGACCATGACCTCCGGAAGCGTCGTGCCGATGGAGACGATGGTCGCCCCGATCAGCAGCTCCGGAAGATGGAAGCGGCGCGCGATGCCGACCGAGCCGTCGACGAACCAGTCGCCGCCCTTGATGAGCAGGGCGAAGCCGACGAGAAACAATAACACAGGCACAAGCATTTCTATCTTTCCTTTCAGAATCCGCAGCGGCGTTTTTGCGCACGCTGCTTTGTACAGACTCAGCGTTTCACGATTCAGCGCTGCTGTGCGAGCAGGGCCTCCTCCTTCTGGCGTTCCGGAAGGATTATGTCGTCCAGCGCCTTGATCGCCCGGACGAAGCAGCGCAGATCTTCGTCGCTCACCGGCTCCAGCGCGTCAAGGAAGCGCCGCAGATCCGGCAGGACGTGGGCGGGTGTGACCTCATCATAGATCTGCAGGCCGCGTTCCGTCGGCCGGAGGAAGATGTTTTTCCGGTTGTTTTCCGCCTGGTGCTTTTCCACCAGCCCGTAAGCGCACAGCAGCTTCACGGTCTTGGAAAAGGTGCTCGGCGGAATGCTCAGATTGTAGGAGATCTCCACCATGCTGAAGCCCCGGTCCCGGTGCTCGACGATGTATTCGAAGATCTGCCAGTGCTGGTGCTTCAGACGGATCCCGTCTCCCAGATCGAGCACGTTCGACTGCGCGCGGATCGCAACGTTCCCGTGCAGGATGAGCGCGGCGACAAGCTCCCGGCAGCGCTCGAACTGATCTCTTTCCATACTCTGTCCTCCGGACCGGATATGCTGCCTCGCAGCATGCGTGATTACTGTCCATTATAGCAGACCCGGTGAATCTATGACAAGAGCATTTTTGACCGCCATGAACGAAGAACTGTATTGACGTTTCCCGCCTGACTGTATTATAATATGATTGATAGTTTCTGCAGAAACGATTTGGCCTGGTTTTGTGATCGACAAGAGGAGGACTCTTGACACGATAAAATCATATTTACAAGGAGGAAAAAACATGGCAAACAAGATCACACGTCGCGACTTCCTGAAGGGCACCGCGGCAGGCGCCGCCGCGCTGACCCTGACCGGTCTGGGCCTGACCCATGCCCCCGTGGCCGAAGCAGGCGGTCTCAACCGGAACGATCCGGGCGAAAAGCCGGCGTTCTTCACCAACCCCTACAACCACACAGAGGCGGATGCCGCAAAGGTCTTCACCACCGAAGTCGTGGTCGTCGGCGCCGGCAACGCGGGCTGCTCCGCCGCGGCGGCTCTGGCGGACAACAATGTTCAGACCATCGTGCTCGAGCAGCAGGAAAGGATCCACGGCCAGGGCGGCGGCATCGGCCTGGTGAACACCCGCTTCGTGCAGCAGCTGGTGGATGAGGGCAAGCTGGACGGCCTTACCGACGTCGTGCAGCACCAGAACATCTGGATCCAGCGCTGCGGCAGCCGTGTCAACGAGGGTCTGGTCAGCATGTGGTTCAACCTGGCGCCCGTCGCCGGCAACTGGCTGCTGGACAAGTGCGACGAGTACGGCGTGACTGTCCGCTCCTTCCGTGCCCGCGCGCCGAAGGCCATCGTGCCCGAGACCTATGACTACCACATGTTCAGCAACGCCGCTCAGTATCCCTTCGACGAGCACTGCGGCTACTTCACGGCCACCAACGTCTGCTACACCGACGCGAAGGACCGTGAGAAGCATGAAAAGCCCGCGACCTTCATCTTCAAGGCCAAGGCGCAGGATCTGCTGGTCGAGGACGGCGCGGTCAAGGGCGTCTTCGCCGAGCGTGACGGCGAGCTGCTGCTCTTCAAGGCCACCAAGGGCGTCGTGCTTGCCACCGGCGGCATCCACGAGGATCCCGATATGGTCGCCTACTACTGCGACGACTATGCCAACCGCGTCCAGCGCTGCGAGCACTTCCCGGCGGGCTTCTCCACCGGCGACGGCCACAAGATGGGCCTCTGGGCCGGCGGCAAGATGCAGGACAACGGCCCCTTCCCGCTGATGCTCCACCCGCAGGCCAACGCCATGTTCCACGGCTGCTTCCCCTTCGTCAACATGGAGGGCAAGCGCTTCATGAACGAGGGCGCCTGGGTCCAGGGCAAGTCCATGAACATCATGAACCAGACCGGCAACATCGCCTTCTCCATCTTCGACTCCCATTACGGCGAGTACAACCGCAAGTCCCTTGAGGGCGAGACCGGCGGCGGCATGTTCTGGGATACGATGGGCAACCAGGTCGGCGATCCCTTCGGCGATGAGGACGTGGTCAGCATCGTGGAAGGCGATGTGAAGAACGGCAACACCATCGTGGCCGACACGCTCGAGGAGCTGGCCGAACAGCTCGGCATCCCCGCCGACACCTTCGTCGCGACGATCGAGCGCTACAACGAGATGGTCGAGAAGCAGTTCGACGACGACTTCCACAAGCCGGTCGAATTCCTGTATCCCGTCAAGGAGGGCCCGTTCTACGCCGCCAAGATCGGCGTGGCGCTGCTGGCCATCGTGGGCGGCCTGTCCGTCAACACCGACCTGCAGGTCCTGAACAACGACCGCGAGCCCATCCCCGGCCTGTATGCCACCGGCAACACCTCCGGTGATCTGTACGCGATCGACTACCCGATCAACTGCGCGGGCAACTCCAACGGCCGCTGCCTGATCTGGGGCTACCGTCTGGGCGAAGTCCTCGCCGGTGTTGAGGGCGACGGCGCCGAGTTGACGCCTCTGGCCGATCTGGACGAGATGGTCTGAGTCCCCGTCCCTTTCCGATCGAATCGCATCAAGCATCGTTCGTCCCGGCAGCGCTTCGGCGCTGCCGGGATGTTTTCGCGGGGAGATCCGACGATCATATGATCATGATAACGTTACATTCAGAGCGAACAGCAGCCGTGGGGTTTATCCCCACGGCTGCTTTGTGCGTATGTTTATGCGCTATACTCGGTCTGCTTTAGGAAATGCGTACCGGGTTTTCCTTTGCGGCGCTCAGCTTATACCTTGCGGGCTGCCATGTTGCCGGTCGCGATCGCATAGGCGATGTTGAAGGGCTGCTCGCAGTCACCGACGGAGAAGGCGTTGTCGAGGCCCTCAATCAGTTCGGTATTCGGCAGCATATCAAGCGCCTCGATGACCGTGTCGCAGGGATACTCGTACGCAATGCCGGATTCGGCGGTGAAAGACAGGAAGCCGTCGCCGACGCCGGTGACGGTCGCGCTCGGGAAGAGACGGCCGCCGGCAGAATAGAAGGCCGTGCTGAGGAACTGCTTCATATAAACGGAGTGGCCGTACTCGAAGTGGTCCTTGGCCTCGGAGGCGACGAGCGTGACCTTCTTCCCCTGGCCGAGGAGCAGGATGGCCGTGTCGACTGCCTGCGCGCCGGAGCCGAGGATGACGACGTTCTCGCCGACATTGCCGCCGAGCACATCCTCGATCGGCATGACCTTCGTCGCGCCGACGGAGCTCAGGCCGCTGCCCGCGCGCTTGCCGCCGACGGCGAGGATCACCGCGTCGGGCGCTTCGCTCTCGATGAGTTCCTTCGTGACCTCGGTGTTCAGCACGACCTCGACGCCCTTCAGTTCGCACTGACGGGCAAGGTACGCGCGCAGACGGCCGAGGTTCTCATGCGGGCCCTTGACCGCCTCGGCGAAGCCGAGCAGGCCGCCCAGGCTCGCGCCCTTGTCAAACAGCTTGACGCTGTGGCCGCGCTCCGCGGCGACGCGGGCAGCCTCCATGCCGGCGGGGCCGCCGCCGATGACCATGACCTTTTTCGGCGTCTCCGCGGGAGGCGGATAGTAG
>CAMJQX010000003.1 GCA_946408145.1 uncultured Clostridia bacterium | reverse complement strand
TACAGCGTCCACATGTCTCCATGCGACGGGTGGGCTCTTACCCCACCTTTCCACCCTTACCGCGCGGTGCGCGGCGGTATCTCTCTGTTGCACTTGTCCGAGGGTCGCCCCTGGCGGGTGTTACCCGTTATCCTTGCCCTGCGGAGCCCGGACTTTCCTCACGCACAGCCTTTCGGCTCGTGCCCGCGGTCGTTCGGCCTGCTCACCGCCGGTTATTTTACTCATTTTATCCCGCAAAGTCAACAAATATTCTTGTCATCGGCGCAGAAAAGGGATATAATAAATTAGATACGCAATCAGGCTCCCCGCCGCGCCGGACACCATATGCTGTTGCGCGTGCCTTCGGGAGGATCATGATATAGTGAGGCGAAGAGATTTGACGCTGCGGGAATATGTGGATTCCATCAAAAACAAAAGCATCGCGGTCATCGGCATCGGCGTGAGCAACACGCCGCTCATCGAGCTGCTGCTGCAAAGCGGCTGCAGCGTGACGGCCTGCGACAAGCGCGGCTTCGCGGAGCTGGGCGGGACCGGCGAGAGGCTGCGCGCCCTGGGCTGCCGCTTCCGCCTGGGCGCTGATTATCTGGAGGGGCTGACGGAGGATCTCATCTTCCGCACGCCCGGCCTCATGCCCTTCGAGGCGCATCTCGAGGCGGCGAAGGCGCGCGGCAGCGTCGTCACCTCGGAGATGGAGGTCTTTTTCGCGCTCTGCCCCTGCCGCGTGATCGCCGTCACCGGCAGCGACGGCAAGACGACCACGACCACGATCATATCCGAGCTGCTCAAGGCCGCGGGCTATCGCGTGCATCTCGGCGGCAACATCGGCAAGCCTCTGCTGTGCGAGCTGCCCGATTTCCGGCCGGAGGACATAGCCGTGCTGGAGCTGAGCTCCTTCCAGCTGCACAGCATGGTCTGCCGCCCGGACGTCGCGGTCATCACGAACCTCTCGCCGAATCATCTCGACAAGCACAGGGACTTTCAGGACTATGTCGACGCGAAGGCCTCCATCTTCCTCCGCCAGCGCCCGGAGGACAAGCTCGTCCTGCAGGCGGACGACGCTCACGCCCCGTATTACGCCGCGATGGCGCCCGGACGCGTCACGTATTTCCAGAACGGCAAGGCGGCGCTCGAGGGCTGCTTCCGCGAAGGGGACGAGATCTTCCGCCTGCACGGCGGCGAGCGCGTATCCATCATGCGCCGCAGCGAGATCAAGCTGCCGGGGGAGCACAACGTGCTCAACTACCTCGCCGCCTTCGAGGCAACGGACGGCCTCGTCCCACCGGAGGTCTGCCGGCGCATCGCCATGGAATTCAGCGGCGTCGAGCACCGGCTCGAGCTCGTGCGCGTCAAGGACGGCGTGAAGTACATCAACGACTCCATCGGCTCCAGCCCCTCGCGCACGATCGCGGGGCTCAGGGCCATGACCGTAAAGCCCATCGTCCTCTGCGGCGGCTATGACAAGCAGATCGCCTTCGATGAGCTCGGCGACGAGCTGTGCCGGAGAGCCAAGCGCGTCTTCCTGACCGGCGACACGGCCATGAAGATCAAGGACGCCATCGTGAACTCCCCGTACTACCGCGAGAGCGGGCTCTGCTTCGAGCTGCACGAGGATTTCACCGAGAACGTCCTTTCAGCGGCCGCCTTCGCCGAGGCGGGAGACGTGGTGCTCTTCTCCCCGGCCTGCGCCTCCTTCGATCATTTCAAAAACTTCGCCGAGCGCGGCGAGTGCTTCAAGCGCATCGTGAACGCCCTGTAGCGGCTTCGCGGTTTTCGGTTTTCAGGAGATGCGTGACAGCGCCTAGCGCCGAGTGCCTAGCGCCTAGGAGACGGGAGACGCGCGTAAATGTGCGTTCCGTTTTGGCCCCCTTTAGGCAAGGGGGGCATGCGCCGGCTTCCCCGCGCACGGGGAAGCTGTCGCGGAGCGACTGATGAGGTCCCCTTGTTTGTCGGCGCGCTCCGTGTCAAAAGAGACCTCATCCGGCCCTTCGGGCCACCTTCCCCGTGCGCGGGGAAGGCTTGTTCACTGGCCCACGCGGGACGCCTGGGGCGGCGTCCCCTACGGGTGCCTGACGCGGGCGATTCGTGAATCGGAACTACGGTGTTGCCGTGTTTCCAATTGCGTCCGTATGGGCTGTCGCCCTCGGCAGCCCGCCGTCTCAGTTTTCAGTTTTCAGGAGATACGGACGCCCGCATGCGCCCATCACCATACAGAAAGTGACGATGCTTTCATGAAGATTTCCGATATCCGTCCCGAGGTTTTCGCCATGGCCGAGAGGGCCGAGGCCCGCTGCGAAAAGCGCTTCCGCGAGATCGAGCGCGTCGCGGAGCAAAACACCCTGCGCGTCATGGCCGCCTTTCAGGATCAGCGCGTCTCCGACGCCTGCTTTGCCGGGACTACCGGCTACGGCTACGACGACCTCGGCCGCGAGACGCTCGATAAGATCTACGCCCAGATCTTCGGCGCCGAAAGCGCCCTGGTGCGGCTCGGCTTCGTCAACGGCACGCACGCCCTGACCGCCGCGATGTTCGCCCTGGCAGCGCCCGGAGAGACCGTGCTCGCCGTCACCGGCACGCCTTACGACACGCTGCGCACCGCGATCGGCCTCACGGGAAACGCCTTCGGCTCCCTCAGATTCTACGGCGTCGACTACGCGCAGGTCGAGCTCGCCCCCGACGGCGGACCGGACTACGCGGCCATCAGACGCGCCGCCGCCGATCCGAAGGTGCGCGGCGTGATGATCCAGCGCTCGCGCGGCTACGAGGACCGCCGGGCCCTGTCCGTCGCCGAGATCGGCGGGATCGTCAGGGCCGTGCGCGAGGTCAATGCGGACGCGCACATCATGGTCGACAACTGCTACGGCGAGTTCACCGACGTCATCGAGCCGACCCACGTCGGGGCGGACCTCATCGCGGGCTCGCTCATCAAGAACCCCGGCGGCGGCGTTGCCCCGACGGGGGGATATATCGCCGGGCGCGCCGAGCTCGTCGAGCGCGCGGCCATGCGCATGACGACCCCCGGCATCGGCGGGGAGTGCGGCTCGACGCTCGGCAATAACCGCCTGCTGTTCCAGGGCCTCTTCCTCGCGCCGCACACGGTCGCGCAGGCGCTCAAGACCGCCGTCTTCTGCGCCGCGATGACGGAGGAGCTCGGCCTTGAGAGCAGCCCCGGCGTCGACGAGCCGCGCTCCGACATCATTCAGATGCTCAAGCTCGGCAGCCCCGAGCGCATGAAGCGCTTCTGCCTCGGCATCCAGGCCGGCGCGCCGGTCGACTCCTATGTGACGCCCGAGCCCTGGCAGATGCCGGGCTACGAGGACCCGGTCATCATGGCGGCCGGCGCCTTCATCCAGGGCAGCAGCATAGAGCTCTCGGCCGACGGGCCCATACGCCCGCCCTATACGGTCTACATGCAGGGCGGCCTGACCTACGAGTCGGGCAAGCTCGGCGTGATGATGGCCGTCTCGGCAATGCTGGACGAATGAGCGCATAGAATGATGCATGGGGGTGAGACCATGCATCAAGCGCCGTTTCCTTTCCGAAAACACCGCGTCACCTTTCCGATGCGGGAGAGAACGCGCCGCCGCTTTCCGCTTCTGCTGCTGTGCCTTGCGCTGCTGCTGTGCTTTCTCGGCTTCGCGGGCCGCTTTTTGAGCGAGCTTGCCACGCAGATCGCGGTCTCGGACGCGGCCGATCTGGTCTCGGCCGAGGTCAACCGCGTCGTCGCGCGCGTGCTGTCGCAGGAGGATTTCGCCTCCCTGCGCTATGTGAGCTTTGAAAAGAACGAGGCCGGGGAAATCGCCGCCGTCAGCGCCGACATGGGCGCGGTCAACGCCCTGTCCGCCGCGATCCTCGAAAACGTGGTCGGCACGGCGGAAAACCGCACGCTGACCGTGAAGATCCCGGCGGGCAGCCTGAGCGGCGTGAGCCTGCTGATGGGCCGCGGGCCGGAGGTGCCGGTGGAGATCCTGATGCTGACCTCTTCCCGCGTTGGCTTCGACAACAGCATCGTCTCGGCCGGCATCAACCAGACCAAGCACCGCCTGCTCCTGACCGTCTGCGTCGATATCGACGTGGTGGTGCCCTGGGGCACGCGCAGCACGCAGGTGCAGTCCCAGGTCCTGATCGCGGACACCATCGTCGTCGGCCAGGTCCCGGAGACCTTCGTGAGTTATTAGTGAGATCCCGCAGGGGAGGGGCATGCCGCCCCTGCGGAAAAAACCGTTCCCGGGAGGAACAACATGGACATTCAGAAAGAACTGGACAAGCTCCGGCGTGAGATCGAGTACCACAGCAAGCTCTATTACGTGTACGACGCGCCGGTCATCTCGGACTATGAGTTCGACATGCTCATGCAGCGCCTCAAGGCCATCGAGGCCGAGCACCCCGAGCTCGTCACGCCCGATTCGCCGACCCAGCGCGTGGGCGGGCAGGCGCTCAGCCAGTTCGAGCAGGTGCGCCATCAGGTGCCGCTCGAGAGCCTGACGGACGTCTTCTCCTACGACGAGCTCTTCGCCTTCGGCGAGCGCATGGACAGCCTGATCCCCGAGCCCCACGACTACGTGGTCGAGCCCAAGATCGACGGGCTCTCCATGTCGCTGGAGTATGAAAACGGCGTGTTCGTGCGCGGCGCGACCCGCGGGGACGGGACGGTCGGCGAGAACGTGACCGAGAACCTGCGCACCGTGCGCTCCCTGCCGCTGCGCATCGAGAACGCCCCGGAGCGCCTCATCGTCCGCGGCGAGGTCTATATGTCGAAGTCCGTCTTCGCCGAGCTCAACGCCGAACGCGAGATCCGCGGCGAGCCGCTGCTGGCCAACCCGCGCAACGCCGCCGCCGGCTCCATGCGCCAGCTCGACCCGAAGGTGGCCGCCTCGCGCAAGCTCGACATCATCTGCTTCAACCTGCAGTACACGTCCGGCGAGCCCTACGAGACCCACGCCGACACGCTCGAGGCCATGCGCGCCATGGGCTTTCCCGTCGTGAGCTTTCAGCGCTTCGACAAGATACGAGACTGCGTGGAGCGCATCGAGTGGCTGGGGGAGAACCGGGGCGACTTCGCCTTCGACATGGACGGCGCCGTCATCAAGATAAACCGGCTCTCGCAGCGCGAGGCGCTCGGCAGCACCGCCAAGGCGCCGCGCTGGGCCGTGGCCTACAAGTACCCGCCCGAGAAGAAGGAGAGCCGCGTGCTCGACATCGTGGTGCAGGTCGGCCGCACGGGCGTGCTGACGCCGAAGGTCGTCGTCGAGCCCGTGCGCCTCGCGGGCACCACCGTCTCCGCGGCGACCCTGCACAATCAGGACAACATCGACCGCCTGGATCTGCGCATCGGCGACACGGTGCTGCTGCAGAAGGCGGGGGAGATCATACCCGAGGTGCTCGCGGTCAACAAGGCCAAGCGCCCGGAGGGGACCGTGCCCTTCACGCTGCCCTCCCTCTGCCCGGAGTGCGGCGCGCCCGTCGTGCGCGACCCGGACGGCGCGGCCCTGCGCTGCACGAGCCCGGAGTGCCCGGCCCAGCGCCTGCGCAACATCGCGCACTTCGCCTCGCGCGAGGCGATGGACATCGAGGGCCTCGGCATCTCCGTCTGCGAGAGCCTCATCGGCGCCGGTCTCGTCAAGACCCCCGCCGACCTCTATTACCTCAGGGCGGAGGACGTCGCCGCGCTCGACCGTTTGGGCGACAAGTCCGCCGCCAAGCTCCTCGCCGCCGTCGACAAAAGCCGTGAGGCCGGGCTCTCGCGTCTGCTGTGCGCCTTCGGCATCCGGCAGGTCGGACAGAAGGCCGCGAAGGTGCTCGCGTCCCATTACCCCGATCTCGACGCGCTCATGGCCGCCGACGCGGAGGAGCTGACCCGCGTGCCCGACATCGGCGCGATCACCGCGGGCTTCATCACCGAGTGGTTTTCCAAGCCCCAGTCGCAGCACCAGATCCGCCTCCTGCGTGAGGCGGGGGTGGATTTCAGCTCCCACGAGGAGAAGAAGGACGACCGCTTTGCGGGCATGACCTTCGTGCTCACCGGCGCGCTCGAGCGCTTTACCCGCGACGAGGCCAGCGCCCTGATCGAGAGCTTCGGCGGCAAGGCCAGCTCCTCGGTCTCGAAGAAGACCAGCTACGTGGTGGCGGGCGAGAACGCCGGCAGCAAGCTCACCAAGGCGCAGAGCCTCGGGATCCCCGTGCTGAGCGAGGAAGAGTTTGCCGGGATGCTGCAATGAACGAGACGAAACACAGGGCGCGGCTCTGGCTCTTCGCCGCGCTCACCCTGCTCATGATGATCGTGATCTTCTGGTTCTCGGCCCAGAACGCGGTCGTCTCCCAGCAGATGAGCGACGCTTTTCTGGCCAGCCTCATCGGCCGCTTTCTGGACGCCTTTCTGCCCCGGCTCTCGGAAAAGGGCATGCAGTTCGACATCCGCAAATACGCCCACATGAGCGAGTTTTTCGTGCTCGCCGTATGCGCGTTCCTCTATGCCTCGGAATACCGCCGCTGGCCGCGCGATCTGCGCGCTTCGCTGCTGGCCTTCGGCTTCAGCCTGCTTTACGCATGCACCGACGAGGTGCATCAGATCTTTGTGCCCGGCCGGGCCTGCCGCTTTACCGACGTGCTGGTGGACGGCGCGGGCATCGCCCTCGGCGTCCTGCTGTGCAGGCTGCTGCAGCGCCTGACACAGGGCCGGGCCGGGAAGGCACGGACATGACAATCAATTACCGCTCCGCGGAGCGGCACGGGAGAGAGAAAAATGGCAAAGCATCTTGCCCCGGAAAAAGAGAAGAAAACAAAGAAAAGGATCCGGCTGCCGGAGATCGACACGGAGGCGCTGCCGCGGGTGGTGGACTTCCGCTTCGGGCAGACGAAGAAGCGCTATCTGCGCGAGTTCTCGCTGCGTGCGATGATCCCGGTGCTGGCCGCGGCGCTGCTGTTTCTGGTCGGCTTCCTGCTGCGCGGCCCGGCCTGGGTCAAGCTCCTGCTGCTCGGCGCCTCGGCGCTCTGCTCGGCCTTTGACCTGCTGCGGCGCTGCCTGATCCGCATCGTGAACAAAAAGCTCCCGGACGAGGGCCTGCTGTTCCTGATCGCGGCGGCTGTCGCCTTCGGCATCGGCGAGTATGCGGCCGGTGCCTTCAGCCTGCTCATGATCCGCGCGGGAGAGCTCACGCAGGGCTATGTGCTGGCCCGCTGCGACAGAGGTGTAGACCAGCTGCGGCGCATCCTGCCCGGCAAAGCCGTCATCCTGCGCGGCGAAGAGGCGGCGGAGACCCTGCCGGAGAACGTCGCGGTCGGCGACGTGCTGCGCGTCGAGGCGGGCGAGTGCGTCCCGGTCGACGGCGAAGTGCTCTCCGGCGAGAGCCGTGTGGACCGCTCCGCCCTGACCGGGGAGGAGGACGCGATCGAAGCTTCCGTCGGCAGCAAGCTCCGTTCCGGCTTCGTGAATCTGGATCAGCCGCTGACCATGCGCGCCGAGAAGAGCTTCGCCGATTCCGCCGCCGCGCTGCGCCTGACGAGCTTCGAGCAGGCGCGGGCGATGGATTCCATCCTCGAGACCCGCCTCAACCGCTACGCGGCGATCTATACGCCCGCCGCTGCCGTCTGCGCGCTGCTGCTGGGCGTGATCCTGCCGCTCTTCACGGGGGACTGGACGGGCTGCCTGCGCCGCGCGCTGATCTTCCTGCTGCTCTCTTCGCCCTGCGCGCTGCTGATCTCGGTGCCGCTGTGCTTTGAGGGCGCGCTGCTCTCGGCCGAGCGCCGCGGCGTGCGCGTTTTCGGCAAGAGCATCGTCGAGCGCCTTGCGCGGCTCAAGACCATGGTCTTCGGCAAGACCGGCGTCATCACCGAGGGGCGCTTTGAAGTCACCGACGTCTTTCCCGTCGGCGTAGGCGAGGCGGAGCTGCTCGGCGTCGCCGCGGCGGCCGAGAGCCATGCCCGCAACCCGATCGGCGAGGCCCTGCGCCGCGCCGGCGGCTGCACGAGCGAGATCGCCGCGGGCGTCACGCAGCTCGAGGAGATCCCGGGCCGCGGCGTCTCCGCCTTTTTCGCCGGGCGGCACGTCTATGTGGGCAACGCCGCGCTGATGCACGACCACGGCATCACCTTCCAGACGCCGACGCGCGCCGGCTCCGCGATCCATGTCGCGGTCGACAGCGCGTACTGGGGCCATATCCTGCTCAGCGACAAGCTGCGCGACGGGGCCTTCGACGCGGTGGAGGATCTGCGCGCCCAGGGCGTCGAGCAGATGGTCATGCTGACGGGGGACGTGATCTCCGTCTCCAAAAACATTGCCGCCGCGCTCAATTTCGACATGGTGCGCTCCGAGCTCTCCCCGGAGGGGAAGCTGTCCGCGCTGCATTTTTTGATGCAGGGCCTCGGCGACAGGGGCACCCTCGCCTACGTGGGCGACGGCATCCACGACGCGCCGCTCTTCGACGCGGCGCAGGTGGGCATCGCGATGGACGCGCTGCGCTTCGACGACGGCGTCGACAAGGCCGACGTCTGCGTCATGTCCGGCGAGATCCGCCGCCTGCCGCAGCTGCAGCACATCGTTGCCACCGCCTGGCACGCCGTCCGGCAGAACATCATCCTCTGCTGCGCCGTCAAGGCGCTGCTGCTGATCCTCGCGGCCTTCGACGCGGTTCCCGTGTCCATCGCCGCGGCCTCCGACGCGCTCGTCACGGTGCTGACCGCGCTCAATTCGCTCCGCTGCTATACGGTTGAATGATATGAATTGCTACGATTTTGACCTGACTGTCTTTTTCCCCGACAGCTCCTATCTTTTCGTCATGCACTGTCTGCGGCGCTATCCCCGGGCCGTGCTGCGCGCCCTGCCCGGCGCCGGGCTGACCGGCGTCCTGAAGCTCCTCAGCCTCTGCGAGACGCGCGCGCTCAAGGAGAAGCTCTTCTCCTTCCTCCCGTATCTGGACGACGTGGACCGCGTCGTGGAGGAGTTCTGGGCGGAGAATTTCGACAAGGGGATCTCGGAATGGTATCTCCTTCGCAAGCGCAGCGACGATCTGATCCTCTCCGCCTCGCCGGAATTCCTGCTCCGCCCCGCGGCGGAGAGGCTCGGCGTGCGCCTGATCGCGACGCGCATGGACAGGCATACCGGCCGGATCCTCGGCAAAAACTGCCACGACCATGAGAAGGTGACGCGCTTCTATCGCGAGTATCCCGGTGAGCGCGTCGACGCGTTCTACTCCGACTCGATCACGGATTTCCCGATGGCGCGGCTCGCCGAGCGCGCGTATCTGATCCTCGGGCGCGGGGTGATGGAGCCCTGGCCGGAGAGAAAGGGAAATAAATGGGGCTGAGACCGTTCAAGGGCGACAGGCGCGCCTATCTGACCGAGACGCCCGTGCCGAAGCTCATCTGCACGCTCGCCGGGCCGACGATCCTCAGCATGCTCGTCACCGGCATCTACAATTCGGCCGACACCTATTTCGTCGGCCGCATCTCGACCCAGGGCACCGCGGCGGTGGGCCTTGTCTTCTCCGTCATGGCCATCATTCAGGCCATGGGCTTTTTCTGCGGCCAGGGCTCCGGGAACTATCTCTCGCGCCTGCTCGGGGCGGGGGAGCGCAAAAAGGCCGATGAGATCGCCGCCACGGGCTTCGTGCTCGCGCTGATCCTCGGCGTGCTGCTCGCTCTCTTCGGCAGGCTCTTCGTGCGGCCCTTCGCAGACCTGCTCGGCGCGACAGATTCGACCCGGGAGGAGACGGTCTCCTATCTGCGCATCATCCTGCTCGGCGCGCCCTTCATGATGGGCCAGTGCGTCATCAACAACCAGCTCCGCTTTCAGGGCAGCGCCTTCTACGCCATGATCGGCCTGATGTGCGGCGCTGTGGTCAACATCGGTCTCGACCCGCTTCTGATGTTCGGCTTCGGGCTCGGCATCCCCGGCGCGGCCATCGCCACGATCAGCGGACAGTTCATCGGCTTCTGCACGCTGCTCGTCGGCAGCCGCCGGGGCGAGAACATACGCCTGGACCTGCGGAACGTACGCCTGAGCGCGCATAATCTGCTCCAGATCGTAAACGGCGGCCTGCCCTCGCTCGTGCGGCAGGGGATGGCCGCGATCGCGGTCGTGCTGCTCAACCGCTATGCCAACGCCTGCGGCGGGGACGCGGCGATCGCCGGCATGTCCATTGTCAACCGGGTCATGATGCTCCTCAGCTCCGCGCTCATCGGCTTCGGCCAGGGCTATCAGCCCGTCTGCTCCTTCAACTACGGCGCGAAGCTCTACGGCCGCGTGCGCGAAGGCTTTTTCTTCTGCCTCAAATACGGTACGATCCTGATGAGCGCGGCGTCTCTGCTCTGCCTCCTGTTCCCGACGCGGATCATCGCCTTTTTCCGCAACGACCCCGCCGTGATCGCCGTCGGGGCGACCGCGCTGCGCTGGCAGGCTTCGGCGCTGCCGCTGATGGCGACCTCGATCCTGACCAATATGATGCTCCAGGCGAGCGGCCAGGGCCTGCGTTCGAGCATCACCTCCTCCGCGCGAAACGGCATCTTCTTCATCCCGCTGATCCTGACGCTGCCGCGGCTCTTCGGCCTGCGCGGCGTGGAGATGACCCAGGCCTGGGCGGACGTGCTGACCTTCCTGCTGTGCCTGCCCTTCCTGCGCGCCTCCCTGCGGCGGATGAAAGAGGCGGAGGCCCGCTGATTTATCAAATCGAATATACAGATCCCGGGCGGATCCGCATGCAAAACGGATCCGCCCGGGATCTTTCGTATGAAAAATGATGTGTTACTGCTTTTCCTTGAATTCCGGCACGAAGGAGCCCTCGATCTCCATGGCCTTCAGGCGGCTCTTGATCTGGCCGGCCTTTTTGTTGTACATCGCCGTGCGCAGCTCATCGTCGGGCACGAAGCGGCAGTAGCTGAAGCAGAAGCTGTCGAACATGTCGCGGTTCTTCGGCGTCACGCGGGGGATCAGCAGGATGATCGCCAGCAGCGCGCCGGCACCGAAGCCGATCTGCAGATACAGCGGGCAGAAGATCACGACCAGGGCCAGGATACCCGCGGCCACGACGCAGCAGGTGATGGTCGAGATCGAGGTATAGCGCCTCGCACCGACGGCGATCAGCTCCTCCCGCAGGGCGTTCATCTCGCGGATGAGCGGATAGGCGACGCGGAAATTGAACATAAGCTGACGGATAAAGAGATATGCCCAGAGCCAGCCGCCGAGGAAGATGGCGCCGACGAGCATGATTTTGACTTCCATAAAACAGTACCTCCGTGACGAAATCGCTTCATATTTTAGCACAGTGCCTTTCAGGTTGCAAGAATAATTCCGGTCCGGGCGCATAGATTGTTCACGGGAAGTGAGACGATGGATGCATTGGCGAGGGCGGCGGCGCTGCTGCCCGGTGATTACAGACAGGCCCTTCGAGCGGGCGCTGCCGGCGTCGAGGAGATCCGGCTGCGCTGCGGCCGCGCGCCGACGCTGCTGTGCGGCGGAATGGAGCGGCCCTTTTCCGAAAGGCTCTGCCGCCGGGAAGACCTGCTGCACGTGCTCGAAAAGGCGAGCGGCGCGTCCCTGCATACGGTGGCGGACGAGCTGCGCGGCGGCTGGCTGAGCGCGCAGGGCCTGCGCATCGGCGTGTGCGGACGCATGCTCTCCGGCGGAAGGGGCGGCTTTCAAAGCTTTTCCTCCCTCGCGCTGCGCATCCCGCGCGAGTGCCGGGGGATCGGGAAGGAGCTGCTGCCCGCCCTGCGCGAGAACGCCGCTGGCGGCACGCTGATCCTGTCCGCGCCGGGCGGCGGCAAGACCACGCTCCTGCGGGAGATGATCCGCCGCCTCTCCGACGGCGGGCTGCGCATCGGCGTGGTGGACGAGCGCTGTGAGCTCACGGGCGCGGTCGACGGCGCGGCGGGCTTCGACCTCGGCTGCCGCAGCGATGTGCTGACGGGGGTGCCGAAGGCGGAGGGCGCGATGCTGCTGCTGCGCTCGCTCAATCCGAGGCTCGTGGCCATGGATGAGATCACAAGGCCGGAGGATCTCGAGGCGGTGATCGAGCTTGCCGGCTGCGGCGTGGGCATCCTCGCGACCGCCCACGCGGCCGACCCGGAAGGGATGCGTCTGCGTCCGCTCTATCGGCAGCTCCTGGATGCGGGGATCTTTCAGCGTGCCGTCTGCATCGAGGGGCAGGGGAGCGCGCGGCGCTACGCGCTGCGGGAGCTGCGCGCATGAGGACCGCCGCCGCCGTGCTGACCCTGCTCGGGAGCCTGCTGCTCGGCGCCGCCCGGCAGCGCGCGATCGGACAAAGGCTTGCATGCCTGTCCTGCCTCGCGGCCGACCTGTCCCGCATGGAGGCGGAGCTTGCGGGGAAAAACGCCTCGCTGCCCGCCATCGCCGCGATGCTCGCGGAGGAGGGCGAGGCACGCTCCTTCTTTTCCCGTCTGTCGGCCGGGGCCTCCGCTCTGGGTGACCGCAGCTTTCGCGAGCTCTGGTGCGAGGCGGCGGATGCGGAGCTGCCGGCGCTCGAGGCCTCGGAGAGGGAGGCGCTGTGCGCCCTCGGCGCAGCCCTCGGCCGTTACCCGCTGGACATGCAGCTTTCCGCCCTGTCGCGCTGCCGAAAAACGCTGGAGGAGCATCTGCTTCAGGCGCGCGGGAGCCTGCCCGAGGACACGCGCCTGAGCTGGGGACTGTCCGCCGCGGGCGGGCTCCTGCTGCTGATCCTGCTCCTGTGAGGATGCCATGGATGTAGATCTGATTTTCCGCATCGCCGCCGTGGGGATCCTGGTGGCGGTGCTCAATATCCTCCTGACACGCTCCGGCCGTGAGGAGCAGGCGCTGATGACGACGATCGCCGCGCTGGTCGTGGTGCTGATGATCGTGGTGCAGAAGATCAGCGAGCTCTTCACGCTCATCAAGACGCTCTTCAGTCTGTAGCGATGGAGACGCTGTTTCGCATCACCGCCCTGTCGCTGACCGCGGCGCTCGTCGGTTCGCTGCTGAAAAGGAAGAACGCGGAGCTGACAGGGCTGTTGAGCATGGCGGCGATCGCGGTTTCGCTGCTTGCCGCGCTGCGCTGCGCGGAGGGCTTCCGCGAACTGACGCATACGGTGCGCGCGGCGCTCGGCGGCGGGGAGCCCCTGCTGCTGCCGGTGCTCAAATGCCTCGCCTGCGCGCTCGTCACCCGCATCGGCGCCGAGCTCTGCCGCGACGCCTCGCAGAGCGCCCTGGCGGCGTCTGTGGAGCTCGCCGGGGCCTTCTGCGCGCTGGGGATCAGTCTGCCGCTGATCCTGTCCCTGCTCAAACGGATCGGAGGCCTGCTGTGAAGCGTCTGCTTGCCCTCGCGCTGTGCATGCTCGTCGTCTTTGCCGCCGCTGTCCCGACGGCCCATGCCGAAAGCCTGCTCGAAAGCGCGGCTGAGGCTGCAGGAACGGAGGAGCTGACGCGGGGGCTGAGCGAAGAGGAGAGGCGGATCCTGGGAGATACGGACGCCAAAGCCGCCTTTGACACGCAGGGAGCGCTCTCGCGCCTCTGGGAGCATGTGCTGCAGAGCGCGAAAAACGCGTTCTGCGCGCAGTTTTCCTTTGCCCTGCGCCTGCTCATCCTGATCTTCTTCTGCGCTCTGAGCGGCGCTGTGTGCTCCGGCAGCGCATCAAAGGAGGGCATCGCGCTCGCGGCCTGCTGCTGTGCCGCCGTGCTCGCCGCGGGGGACTGGGACAGCGGCATCGCCCAGGCGTCGGAAACGCTGAATCGGCTCTCGGACTACTCCCGCGCGGCGCTGCCCGTCCTCTATACCGCGGCCGCTGCCGCCGGTGCGCTCAGCTCCGCGCCGATCCGCTATGCGGCGAGCTCCCTTGCGATGGAAGTGCTGATGACGGTCTCGCGCTCGCTCGTGCTGCCCGTCGTCCACGCGTATCTCGCGCTGTCGCTTACGCTCTGCGTCTGTGACGATCCGATGCTGCGCGCGGTGCAGCGCCTGATCCGAAAAGCGGCGGTCATGCTCCTGAGCCTGCTGACAACCGCATTTTGCCTCTATGTGGGTCTGTCCGGGCTTGTCGCCGGGAGCACGGACGCGCTCGCCGTCAAGGCCGCGCGAAGCGTCCTGTCCGGCCTGCTGCCGGTGGTGGGGGGCATCCTGTCGGATTCCGCGGCGGCGCTCGTCTCCGCGGCGGCTGTGATCCGGAGCGCGGCGGGCGCTCTGTGCCTCGTCGCCGTCTGCGCGATCTGCGCGGGCCCGCTCGTCTTCCTGCTCGTCAAGCTCATGCTCCTGCGCGCGGCCGCCGTGCTGGCGGAGATCCTGCCAGGCGGCGCGCTGGCGCGCTTCCTGGACGACTGCGCCGGGGTCTTTTCCCTGCTGCTGGCCCTCGTCGGCAGCAGCGCGGTGATGCTGTTTTTCTCCTTCATGGCGGGGATCCGGGCGGTGAGCGGATGAATCAGACGCTGAAGGAGCTCTGTGTGCTGGCCGTCTTCTGCGGTGCTGCGCTGCGTCTCGCGCCGGAGGGCTCCGTCAGGCGTGTGATGCGGGTGCTGGTGACGGCCGTGCTGCTGATCGCGATGCTCGGGGCCGCCGGGGGCTTCGACGCCGACACGCTGCGCATCGAGACGGCCCGCCTGCGGGAAAACGAACGGCTTTTCGCGCAGAGCGCCGACGACGCGCGCCGACGCCTGGATCGGCTTGTCATAGAAGAGGAGCTCAGAGCATACATTCAGAACAAAGCCGGGGAGACGGGCCTGCAGCTCACGGCCGTCGAGATCGCGCTGCGCTGGGATACGGAGGGCTTCTGGCTCCCGGACGAGGTGAAGCTCCGCGGCAGAGGCGATACGGCGGCCGCGGCGCGCCTCCTGGGGGAACTGCGCTCCGAGCTTGGTTTGAATGAGGAAAGGCTGTGCTGGATGGATGAAGAAGGCCTCTGAGATGCTCCGTAAGCTGGAGGCGTATAAGTATCCTCTGCTGATCCTGCTGCTCGGCGTGATGCTTCTGCTGCTGCCGGGCGGCATCCGCTCGCCGACTGCGGAAGCGGCGGCAGGGGAGAGGGACGCCTTCTCCGAGCTGATCAGCCGCGCCGAGGGCGTGGGGGATTGTGCCGCGGCGCTGACGGAGCACGGCGCGGTGATCGTCTGCGAGGGCGCGGAGGATCCGCAGGTCAGGCTCGCGCTGCTGCAGGCCGTTCGCTCCTACACGGGTCTGGCCTCGGACCGCATCACGATACTGAAAATGGCAGGGAAAGGATAGGGGAGGCAAAGCATGAAGAATCGAAAACGCAATCTGACGATGATGGCGGTGCTCGTCTTCGTCTGCGCCGCCGTGGCGCTCAACTGGTCGTACAACAGGCGCTGGGGCACGCCGGACGCGGAGATGGTGATCGCCGAGGACGCCGCCATGGCGGCAGCGGGGGTGGGGGAATACGGAAAGGACGCCGTCGCCGCCTCGGAGTATTTTGCCGAGGCGAGGCTGACAAGGCAGGTCTCGCGCGACGAGGCGCTGCAGCTCCTGCAGACCGCCGCCGCGGCGGAGACAGCCTCGCAGGAGACGATCGACAGCGCGATGAACGCGATCTCGGCCATGGCCACCTGCTCGATGAAGGAGGCGCAGATCGAGAACCTCCTGATCGCCAAGGATTTTGCCGACTGCGTGGTTTACATCGGCAACGACTCGGTCACGGTCGCGGTCCCCGCCCCGAGCGAGGGCTTGAGCGAGGAGGCGGTCGCCCGCATCACCGACATCATCTGCAGCGAGACCGAGTACGCCGCGGCCCAGCTAAACATCATCGAGGTACGCGCCTGAGCGCCGCGCCCCTTCGGACCGGAAGCGTCCGAAGGGGCGCTTTTTGACGAAAATGAAAATATTCAAAACTTTATGCATAAAGTCTTTCTTTTTTGCTCCCTTCGTGGTAAAATACTCTGACTAAACATAGGAGGATTCACTATGGCCGACAACTACATCACCTGCCAGGAGGAAAACGGCAGCATCAATATTTCGGAGGACGTGATCGCTGCCATGGTCCGCTCCGCCATCATCGAGGTCGAGGGCGTCGCGGGCCTGTCGAACACCGCCGGGGCCGAGATCGCCGAGCTCATCGGCATCAAGACCCTGACCAAGGGCGTCAAGGTGCAGTTTGCCAACGACAAGGTCATCGTCGACACGATCATCACCGTCGCCTACGGCAGCAACATCGTCAACGTCGCGCGCAGCGTCCAGGAGAAGGTCGTCAACACCGTCTCCGCCGCCACCGGCATCGAAAAGGCGGAAGTGAACGTGCACGTCTCCGGCATCGCATTCGACAAATAAGGACCGCGGAGGAGAATAACCATGACAAGGACCGCTGCCAGAGAGATCGCCGTTCAGCTGTGCTTTGCCGCAGCCGCGGCCGATCAGGACCCCCGCGAGCTGGCCGGGCGTTTTTTTGAACCGGAGCACTATGAGAGCCTTGCGCAGGAGAGCGAGCTTTTCCGTGAGCTGCCCGACGAGCGGCAGATGGATTACATCCTGCGCCTGACCGCGCTGTGCGCCGAGCGCCGCGAGGAGATCGACGCTTTGATCGAGCGCTACGCCCGCGGCTGGCGGGTCGAGCGCATCTCGCGCACGGCGCTGGCCGTGCTGCGCTGTGCCCTGTGCGAGATCCTCTATATGGAGGACATTCCCAACGCCGCCGCCATCAACGAGGCGGTCGAGCTCTGCAAGGGCTATGACGAGCCGGATACCGTCGCTTTCGTCAACGGCGTGCTCGGCGGCATCATGCGCGGCGAGCTGGGCGAGGCTGTCGAAGAGCCCGCCGACGCGCCGCAGGAATGAGCGATGGAGAGACAGACGCTTTCCGTCACCGAGCTCAACATGCGCATCAAGGGCCTGCTGGACATGGACCCCATGCTGGCGGACGTCTGCGTGCGCGGCGAGCTGTCCAACTACAAGATCTATCCCTCGGGGCACCACTATTTCACGCTCAAGGACAGCGAGAGCAGCCTGCGCTGCGTGATGTTCAAGAGCAGCGCCTCGAAGCTCCGCTTCCGGCCGGAGAGCGGCATGGGCGTCACGGCCTTCGGGCGCGTGAGCGTCTACCCGCGCGACGGGGCCTATCAGCTCTACTGTACGGCGCTGCAGCCGGAGGGCACGGGCGACCTGCAGGTGGCCTTCGAGCAGCTCAAGGCGAAGCTGTCCGCCGAGGGGCTGTTCGACCGCGCGCATAAGAAGCCGCTGCCCCCCTTCCCGGAGAAAATCGCGATCATCACCTCCTCCGCGGGCGCCGCGGTGCACGACATGATCCGCATTTTGGGGCACCGCTGGCCCATGAGCAAGGTGCTGCTCCTGCCGGTCCGCGTGCAGGGCGTTGAAGCGCCGCCCGAGATCGCCGGCGCGATCCGCTACGCCAATGAGTTTCAGGTCGCGGACCTGATCATCACCGGCCGCGGCGGCGGCTCGATCGAAGACCTCTGGGCCTTCAACGACGAACGCGTGGCCCGCGCGATCTACGCCTCCGAGATCCCCGTGATCTCCGCGGTGGGGCATGAGCCGGACGTGACCATATCCGACTACGTGGCCGACGCGCGCGCCTCCACGCCCTCGAACGCGGCCGAGATCGCCGTCCCGGATCAGAGCGAGATGCGCGAGACGCTGGATTCCCTGTCCATCCGTTCGCGGCAGGCCATGCAGAAGACGCTCAAGGCGCTCTCGCAGCGGCTGTCCTCTCTGTCGGACAAGCGCGTGCTGAGCGACCCGGGCGTGTACATCGACAACCGGCGGCTGGAGCTGGACCGCATGCGCGAGCGGCTCTCCGCCGCGGCCGAGCGGAAAAACGCCGCCGCGAGGCGGGACTTCGTGCGCCTCGGCGCCGCGCTCGACGCCATGAGCCCTCTTCGCGTGCTGACGCGGGGCTACAGCCTTGCCGAGGATCCGGGCGGCGCGCTCATCAAGTCCGCCGCGCAGCTGCGCCCCGGCGACCGCGTACGTCTGCGCTTTGCCGAGGGCGGCGCGGACTGCACCGTTGATTCTGTGAACAAAGGAGACTGAACATGGCTGGCAAAAAGCTGAGTTTTGAAGAATCCCTCGCAAGGCTGGAGGAGATCGTCCGCCATCTGGAAAAAGGCGATCTGCCGCTGAGCGAATCGCTGAGCCTGTTTGAAGAGGGGACGGCGCTGCTCGCCTCCGCGGGCAAAATGCTCGACGAGGCCGAGCAGAAGGTGGTCAAGCTCCGCAAGGGCGCCGACCGCCAGCCGGAGGAGCTGCCCTTTGAGGATGAATGATATGACTGCGAAAGAATACAAAGAGGCCGTCGACCGGGCGCTGGAGGGCTATTTTCACGCAGAGGACTTCCCCTTCGCGGAGCTGGCCGAGGCCATGCGCTACAGCCTGCTCGCCGGCGGCAAGCGCATCCGGCCGACGCTGGTGCTGGAATTCTGCCGCATTGCCGGCGGCGACGTCGAGGCGGCGATGCCCGTCGCCTGCGCGGTGGAGATGCTGCATACCTACAGCCTGATCCACGACGATCTGCCCTGCATGGACAACGACGACCTGCGCCGCGGCCGCCCGACCAACCACAAGGTCTACGGCGAATGCACCGCGACCCTCGCCGGGGACTGCCTGCAGGCCGAGGCCTTTGGAACGATCCTGCGCAGCGCGCTTCCCGCCGATCGCCGCGCCGCCTGCGCGGAGATCCTCTCCGGCGCCGCCGGGCTTGACGGGATCTGCGGCGGGCAGTACATGGATATGGCCTGGGAGGGCCGCGCGCTGCGTGAGGACGAGCTGAACGACATCAACAACCGCAAGACCTCGGCGCTGCTGATCGCGGCCTGTCAGATGGGCGTCGCCGCGGCGGGCGGCAGCGAGGAGCAGCTTGAGGCCGCAGGGCTCTATGCCGCGGCGGTGGGTCTGGCCTTCCAGATCCGCGACGACATGCTGGACGTGCTCTCGACCGAGCAGGAGCTGGGCAAGCCCATCGGCTCCGACGCCCAGGAACAGAAAAATACATTCATGGCCCTGTACGGAGAAGAGAAATGCGCCGCTATGATCGCGAAGCTGACCGAACGCGCCAAGGAGGCGCTGAAGGCGGGCTTTGACGACACCGGCTTTCTCTGTGCGCTGGCGGATTCCATGGCGGTCAGACGCAGCTGAATCCGGGCCGGAGGAGAGGAACTGTGAGTATTTTAGAGAGAATTCACTCTTCCAACGACATCAAAAACCTGAACGACGAGGAGCTGGAGCCCCTGTGCGCGGAGCTGCGGGACTTTCTGATCGAAAAGGTCTCTCAGACCGGCGGGCACCTGGCCTCCAATCTCGGCGCCGTTGAGCTGACGGTCGCGCTGCACCGCGTGTACAACACGGCGAAGGATCGTCTGGTCTTCGACGTGGGGCACCAGTGCTACACGCACAAGATCATCACCGGGCGTCGGGAGCGCTTTGACACGCTGCGCCAATACGGCGGGCTCTCCGGCTTCCCGAAGCCCTACGAGAGCGGGGACGACGCTTTTATCGCGGGCCACGCCTCCAACTCCGTGTCCGTAGCGCTCGGCATGGCCAAGGCGCGCACGCTCCTGCACGAGGATTACGACGTCGTCGCCTTCATCGGTGACGGCGCGCTGACCGGCGGCCTTTCGTACGAGGGTCTGGTCTCCGCCGCGGCGAGCGGCGAGCCCATGGTCATTCTGCTCAACGACAACAACATGTCCATCGACCCGAACGTCGGCGGCACGGCGAGCCTCCTGCAGAAGCTGCGCGTCAAGCCCGGCTACATGCATTTCAAGCAGGGCTACCGGGAGATGTTCTATCACATGCCCTCGCTCTACACCTTCAACCACCGGGCGAAGGAGTGGGTCAAGGGGAAGCTCCTGCCGGAGAACATGTTCTCCGCCATGGGCTACGAGTATCTCGGCCCCGTGGACGGGCACGACGTGCGGCTGATGGAGCGCGTGCTGCGCTGGGCGCGGGATATGAAAAAGCCCGTGATCGTCCACGCGGTCACGGTCAAGGGCAAGGGCTGCGCCTATGCCGAGGAGCACCCCGACCGCTACCACGGCGTCGGTCCCTTCGACCCCGTCACCGGCGAGATCTTCGGCGGGGGCGAGAGCTTTTCCGACGTCTTCGGCAAAACGCTCTGCGCGCTCGCCGACAAGGATGAGCGCATCACCGCCGTAACGGCCGCGATGGCCTCCGGCACCGGGCTTGACCGCTTCGCGCTGCGCTTCCCCAAACGCTTCTGCGACGTCGGCATCGCCGAGGGGCACGCCGCCGCGATGATCTCCGGCATGGCCAAGCAGGGCCTGCTGCCCGTGTTCGCGGTCTATTCGAGCTTCCTGCAGCGCGCCTACGACATGCTGATCCACGACGTGTCTCTGCAGAAGCTGCACGTGGTCTTCGGCGTCGACCGCGCCGGCCTCGTCGGCAGCGACGGGGAGACGCACCACGGCATCTACGACGTGAATTTCCTGCGCTCCGTCCCCGGGATGACGGTGCTCTGCCCCGCGAGCTTCGCGGAGCTGCGCGCCATGCTGGAGGAGGCGCTTTACCGTGTCGAGGGTCCCGTCGCCATCCGCTACCCCCGCGGCGGCGAGGGCGAGTACCGCGGCTGCAGCACCGAGGATGAGCAGATCGTCCGGGAAGGGACAGATCTGACCATCGTCTGCTACGGCGCCATGATCAACGACGTGCTGGAAGCAGTCCTCAAGATGGACGAGCTCGGCATCAGCGCCGAGGTCATCAAGCTCAACAAGATCACATATGCCAAATTCCCCAAGGTCTTCACCTCCCTGGAGAAGACGGGGAGACTGCTGATGCCGGAGGAGGTCTGCGCGATCGGCTGCGTGGGCCGCCACCTGCTCGCGCAGGCGAGCGAGGCCGGTATCCGCCTGCAGGCCGCGCGCTTTTTGAATCTGGGCGACAACATCGTGCCCCACGGCACACGCGCCCAGCTGCTGCGCGACTTCGGCGCGGACGCCGACGCCATGCTGCGCACCGCCCGTGAGATCTGCGGCAAATGAAGAAGCAGCGTCTGGATCAGCTCGTCTATGAGCTGGGTTATACCGAGAGCCGCGAGCGCGCCAAAACCACGATCATGAGCGGCCTCGTCTTCGTCAACGGCCAGCGGGCTGACAAGCCCGGCATGGCCGTGGATCCCGCGGCAACGATCGAGCTGCACGGAGAGGCCCTGCCCTTCGTCAGCCGCGGCGGATACAAGCTCGACAAGGCGCTGAAGGTCTTCCCCGTGGATCCGGCCGGCAAGGTCTGCATCGACTGCGGGGCCTCCACCGGCGGCTTTACCGACGTGCTGCTGCAGCACGGGGCCGCGAAGGTCTACGCGGTGGACGTGGGCTACGGCCAGCTCGCCTGGAAGCTCCGGACCGACGAGCGCGTCGTGAATCTGGAGCGCACGAACCTGCGCTATGTGGACGAAACGCTGATCCCGGAGCCGCTGGATCTGGCGGTGATGGACGTGTCCTTCATCTCCGTCCGCCTGGTGCTCCCGGCGGTCAAGGCGCTGCTGAAGCCCGGGGCAGACTATATCTGTCTCATCAAGCCCCAGTTCGAGGCCGGCAGGGAAGAGGTCGGCAAGAAGGGCGTCGTGCGCGACGCGAAGGTGCATGAGCAGGTCGTGCGCGGCATCCTCGCTTTTGCGCGTGAGATCGGCTTTTCCGTGATGGGGCTGGATTATTCGCCCATCAAGGGGCCGGAGGGCAACATTGAATACATCTGTCATTTGAAAAACGGCGTCTTTGAGGCGCCGGAACCGGATGTGGAGGCGGTCGTCGCCGCTTCCCATGAGAATCTGTGAGGTGAAGGATATGATCGCGATCTGTCCGAATCCCTTTCGGGATACCGGGCTGCAATTAACCCGGCAGGCGATGAGGCTGCTGGAGGACGCCGGCTTCGAGACGGTCGTCTGCCCCGTGTTTGCCGACGAGGAGCCTGAGGTCATCCCCGCCGACATCCCGACGAAAAAGCTTGCGGAGGTCGGACCGGAGTGCTCGATGATCCTCGTCATCGGCGGCGACGGGACGATCCTCTCTGTCGCGCGCACGCTGCACGACGCGGCGATCCCCATGCTGGGCGTCAACCTCGGCACCAAGGGCTTCATGGCCTATCTGGAGCCGGAGGAGCTGGATTACATCGTCACTGCCGCGAAAGGGGAGTGCAAGATCAGCCGCCGCATGCTGCTGTACGTCGAGCTTGTCCGCGACGGGCAAGTCGTCCACCGCGATCAGGCCCTCAACGACGTCGTGCTGCACGGCTACGGCGATGTGATCCAGACCACCGCCTTCTGCAACGGCGACAAGATCACAAGCATCTCCGGCGACGGCATCATCCTCGCCACGCCCACCGGCTCGACCGGCTATTCCATGTCCGCCGGCGGGCCCATCGTGGAGCCGGACGCGGAGAACATCCTGATCTCTCCGATCTGCGCGCATACGCTCGGCGCGCGCAGCTTCGTCCTCGATCCGCAGCGCCGCGTCTCCGTGCTGGCCGAAAAGCTGCACGGCCGCCGCGCCTACCTCTCCGTGGACGGCTACTCCGTCGCGGACCTCGCGAACGGCGACATCGTGAACGTATGCCGCTCCGAGCATAAGCTTCTCATGATCGACCCCGGGCTGAGGAGCTTTTTCGAAAACACGTACCAAAAACTCAGATAAGGGAGGCAAGCTATGAAATCCGGCAGACAGACTGAGATCCTGCAGATCATCTCCGAACGGGACATCGAGACGCAGCACCAGCTGCTCCAGGCGCTGGCGGAGCGCGGCATCAGGAGCACGCAGGCGACCCTCTCGCGCGACATCAAGGACATGCGCCTCGTCAAGGAGCTCGGACCCAACGGCAACTACCGCTACGCTGCCGCCCGCGCGGAGTCCGACAATTACGAGGAGCGGCTCAAGAAGATCTTCCGCGAGAGCGTCCTGTCCTACGACGTGGCGCAGAACCTCTTTATCATCCGCACGCTGCCCGGCCTCGCCAACGGCGCCTGCTCCGCCATCGACGGCATGGACGTCGATGGTCTGGTCGGCTCGCTCGCCGGCGACGACACGGCTTTCCTCGCCATGCGCGACAACGAGGCCGCCATGCGCCTGTATCACGAGATCGAGATGCTGTTCTGACGGAGGGCACGACCATGCTCAGCGAGCTTCACATCGAGAATATCGCCGTGATCGAACGCTCGGACATCCGCTTCGGCCCGGGGCTCAACGTCCTGACCGGTGAGACCGGCGCGGGCAAATCCATCGTGATCGACGCCATCGGCGCCGTGCTGGGCGACCGCGTCAGCCGGGAGCTCGTGCGGCGCGGGGCCGACAAGGCCACGGTGAGCGCGGTCTTCGAGGGCTCTGGCGCGGAACAATGGCTCGCGGACAATGAGATCGACTGCGAGGAGGAGCTGATCCTCCAGCGCCGTATCACACCGGACGGCAAGAGCAGCTGCCGCGTCTGCGGCACGCCCGTCACGGCCGCGCAGCTGCGCGAGCTCGGGAGCCTGCTTGTCGACGTGCACGGACAGAACGACGGCCGCCAGCTCATGGACGAGCGGCGGCACCGGGAGTATCTGGACCGCTTCGGCGAGCTCGAAGGCGCGCTTGCGGGCTATCGGAAGGAGTACGACCAGTTCCGGGTGATCCGGAAGGAGATCGATAAGCTCTCCATGGACGAGCTCGAGAAGGAGCGTCTGAGCGAGAGCCTGCAGGCACAGATCAAGGAGCTCGAGCATGCGGAGCTCAAGGCGGGGGAGAAGGACGCCCTGACTGCCCGCCGCGATCTGCTGCGCAACAGCGAAAAGCTGACCGAGGCGCTGGACGAGGCGTATGCCCTGCTCGGCGGCGGGGATGAAAACGCCCTCTCTATGGCCCAGAACGCCGCTTACTATACCTCCCGCGCAGCCTCCGTGGCCCCGGAGCTGGAGAGCGCAGCAAAGAGCATTGACGAGGCCGTTTTCTCCCTCTCCGACGCGGCCGAGACGCTGCGCGATTTCCGGGAGAGCCTCGATTTCTCCCCGGAGGAATACGATCAGCTCGAGACCCGTATCGCGCTTTTGAACAAGCTCGAACGCAAATACGCCCGCACGGACGCGGACCTGCTCGCCTATCTCGACGAATGCCGCGAGCGGCTCGACAGCATCCAGTATGCGGAGGAGCGGATCGCGAAGCTCCGGCGGGATCTCGCTGCGCAGACCGAGCGCTGCCGCAGGGCCGCCGCCGCATTGAGCGCAAAGCGGAGAGAGGCCGCCGAACGGCTGCAGGCGCGGATCGTAACGGAGCTGCGCGAGCTCAACATGCCCTCGGTGCGCTTCGCGGTCGACTTTCGGCCGCTGGACGCCGAGCCCGGCTTCGACGCAAACGGCGCCGACGAGATCTCCTTCGTCATGTCCGCGAACGCCGGCGAGGAGCTCGGCCGCATCAGCCGCATTGCCTCCGGCGGCGAGCTGAGCCGCATCATGCTCGCGATGAAAAATGTCTTCGCCGAGAAGGACCCCGTCGGCACGATGATCTTTGACGAGATCGACACCGGCGTCTCCGGCGTGGCCGCCCAGCGCGTCGGCGAGAAGCTGTACGCCGTCTCCCGCGGCAGGCAGGTCCTGTGCGTGACCCATCTGCCGCAGATCGCCGCCATGGCCGACTGCCACTATCTGATCGAAAAGCAGGAGCACGGCGGCAGGACCTATACGCGGGTCACAAAACTTGACCGCGAGGGACAGGCCGCCGAGCTTGCCCGGCTCCACGGCGGCGAAAACGTCACGCTGATCACCCTGGCCTCCGCCGAGGAGCAGCTGGCCTCCGCCGAACGCTTCAAGCAGAGTCTTGACAAGGCCTGATTTGTTCAGTATAATGACCATCGGCTCGCGGGAACAATCGAACAATCGATTGTTCCCGCTGCCAAACGAAATGTTTGGCAGCAAATGATTCAAAGAATCATTTGCCCGATGTTCATTGTTATGAGTATATGGCACAACAGCCATGCTGTTGTGCTGAGCAGCAAAGCTGCTCGGCGAAACGCTTCCCGGCGTTTCGCCATCCTATAATCATAATAATGCAAACCGTTAACGCTAAGAAGAACAGAAGTACCCGGTTTTCAGCCGTTCAGAGAGCCTTCGGTCGCTGCGAGAAGGTCGGCGGGGCAGGGGAATACG
>CAMJQX010000002.1 GCA_946408145.1 uncultured Clostridia bacterium | reverse complement strand
CGAGCGCCTTGTCGATGGTGCGCTTGATGTTGTCGTTGGGCATGTTGGCGGCCTTCGCCTTGGCGATGACGGCGGCCAGCTTGGAGTTGGAGCGCGGATCCCCGCCGCCGCCCTCCTTGACGGCCACGATCATCTCGCGCGCGATCTTCGTGAAGGCCTGCGCGCGCTTGGCGTCCGCCGCGCCCTTGGTCTTCTGTATGTTATGCCATTTGGAATGTCCGGACATGGTGTAACAACTCCTCTTTCGTACGAATTAACGAAAGGTATTTTAGCACAATGTGTCCGTTCATGCAAGAGCTTTGTATCACGCGCGCGGGATCAGCAGCATCTCCCCCGCCCGCTCGCCGGGGTTGGCGCTCTCGATGGCCGCGACGCGGGAGTGATAGCGCCGCGCGAGCTCCCACAGGCTCTCCCCCTCCGCGCGCACGAGCGTCACAGCGGGCAGGGCCGCGCGGTCGATCGGGTGCTCCTCGTCGAGCCGGACGGAACACAGCGCGTCCAGCGTCCGCTCCCCGAGCTCCTGCGCGCGCAGCTCCGCCTCCAGCTCGCACTGTACGCCCTCGCCCTCGATGCGCAGCTCGCAGCGCTTCCACGTGAGCGAGAGGACGCGCGCGCCCTCGCCCGGCGTCTCGCCGCGCAGCGGGAGCTGCCTGTGCGCCGCCGCGATCTCCCCGTTTTTCGTGCGGTAGATTAGATCCAGCTCCGCGCAGACCGCCCCGCCCTGGCGCGAAAGCCCCGGCAGCACCGTCAGGATCTCCGCGCAGTCCTCCCCCGCCGCGAGCAGCTCCGAGGCCGTGAGGCTCAGGCTGCGCGGCTCCGCCGCCTGCGGCAGGGACAGGGCGCTCGTCTGAAAAGTCAGGGGCATCGCGTTCGAGTAGGCGTCGGTCAGACAGCGGATGGTCTCCCGCACGCGGCAGACGGCCTGCAGCACGGCGTGCACCTCCGCCGAGAGCGAGGGCCCGCCGATGCCGTCCGCGAGATCGGTATACAGCGAGGTCGTCTCGCAGCGCAGCGTGCAGCAGACCGCGTCCTCCGCGCCGAGATCCACGATCTGCGACAGCGGGGCCGTGAACTCCTGCCGCAGCGGCCAGGCGTAGCCCTCCGCCTCGTAGAGGACGGACAGCAGCAGCGCGCCCTTGACGATGAGGCGGCTGCCGATCCGCGCGGTGTCGCCCAGGGAAAAGGCGCTCTCCGCGCAGAGGATGCGTTTCGGGGCGGGCCGCTCCGGCGGAAAAACGAAGCTCTCCGTCAGAGCGAAGCTCTTCTCCCCGACCGCCGCCGCAGGCACGGCCTCCGCCTCCGCAGAGAGGCCGCACAGCAGCGCCGCGTCCTCCTCCGAGGGCAGCAGCGTCACGACAGCCTCCTCCTTTTTCCAGAGCGAGACCTCGACGCCGAGCTCCGCGCTCACGGCGAGCTTGCGCGGATTGAGCACCCGCCCCTCCGCGCGCAGGACGCGCGGGAAGGCCTGCCCCTCGTCTGCCGTCAGCCCCGGCGCGTCGATCTCGGTCTCGAAGGCTTTTGTCAGGCGCACGCTCTGCACGGCGTCCGCGTTCTCCGTGATGCACAGCAGCACCGCCTCCACCTCGCCGGTGACGCGCAGACCGCGGGCCGTGAGCTCCTTGCTCGTCATGCGCGCCGTGCAGCGGATCGCGGCGATGCGCCCGACGTCGTCGCTGACGTCCGGCACCACGCCCTCCAGCTCGACCAGGCGCTTCTCCTCCGTGTGCAGGCATTCGCGCCAGATGCGGCGCGTCCCCGCTTCAAACTGCAGTTCCATTCTTTTCGCTCCTTTTGCTTCTTCCCCTCAGCCCGGCCAGCAGCCGTCCCAGAAAACGCGGCAGCCGGATCACAAAGATCTTCATAGCCCTCCCCTTCCCGCAGGCTCAGCAGCATCGCAGGATCCACAGGCCCCCTGCGATCAGCAGCGCCGCCAGCGCAAACCACCAGAACTGAGAAGGCAGCACCAGTGCCAGCAGGATGATGACGCCCAGCACGATCGCGCAGACGCCCCACAGCAGCCGCCGTCCTCCACGCAAAAAACCGCCTCCCCGCAGCTGTATTCCCTACAGTCTACGCGAGAGGCGGCTTTGTTATGCCGCGGTGCGGTTTTTCGTTTTGCGGAAAACGCGGGTATCAAAGCTCCGGCCCGGTCCCGTAAACGCCCAGGGTCTGCCTGAGCTGCTCCTCCTTCGAGAGCCCGGCGAGGCGCAGCTTGTGCGCGTATTCCAGCGCCTCGGACATGCGCGGGCCCGGCTCCATCCCGGCCTCGACGAGGTCCCGGCCCATTACATACGGCCGCGCCATCAGCTCATGATAATCCGCGAGCAGCATGCGGAGCTTCTCCTCCGTCGGCGCGTAGAGGCGCAGCAGCTCCTCCCGCGCCTGATCCGGCCCATGGCAGCCGAGGAAATCCGCTTTCGCGAGCAGCAGCAGGTCCTCAGGGCAGCAGGAGCGGTCGTACAGCCGCATCCAGACCCTGTTTTTCGCGTCGCTTCGCGCCATGAGGTTCGGCGCCATGTGCAGCTCGACCATGTTGAGCACGTAATCCTTCAGCTTCGTCTCGCCCGTCAGGCGGTCGAGAAGTGTCCGGACGACCCGCAGCCCCGTGATCTCATGCCGGTAGGCGTGGTAATCGCCGCCGATGAGCTCCGTCGTCTCGGGCTTGCCGAGATCGTGGCAGAGCGCCGCGAGCATGAACCACAGCGGCTGCCGCGCCTCGCCGCGCAGCAGCGCCGCCTCGTCGAGCACCTGCATGGTGTGCGTCCAGACGTCGCCCTCCGGGTGATACTTCTGAGACTGCGGCACGCCGACGAGCGCCGCGAGTTCGGGGAACCAGAAGCCGAGCTGCTCCATCCCGCGCAGCTCGCGGAAGAAGATCGAGGGCTTTTCGGCCTTAATAAGCGCCTTCTCCAGCTCGCCCATCACGCGCTCTTTCGCCAGCGCGTCGAGCGCCATGCGCGAGCAGAGCGACACCGTCTCCGGCGCGACGGAGAAATCGAAGCGCGCGGCGAACTGGCAGGCCCGGAAAACGCGCAGCGGATCCTCCGCAAAGCTCCGCTCGCTGACATGGCGGATACGGCGGTTTTCGAGGTCCTCGCGCCCGCCGAAGAAGTCCAGCACCTCGCCGCTCAGCACGTCCTCCATCATGGCGTTGATCGTGAAGTCGCGCCGCTGCGCCGCCTTCTCCTCGCCGAGGAAGGGATCGACCGAGACCGCGAAATCCCTGTGCCCGCGGCCGGTCGCCGTCTCGGAGCGGGGCATGGCGACGTCGAGCTCATAATGCCGCAGGCCCATGACGCCGAAGCTCGCGCCCATCAGCAGCGGCTCGCCGAGTTCACCGAGGATGCGCGTCAGCGTCTCGACGGAGACGCGGTGCACCTCAATGTCTATGTCCTTGTTCTCGCGGCCCATGAGCCGGTCGCGCACGAAGCCGCCCACGAAGTATGCGCGGCCGCCCTCGGCCGCCGCGGCCTCCGCGATGCGCCGCGCCATGCTCAGTTCGTTTTCGGACATGATAATCCCTCTGAAACGGGAGGGGGCAAGCCCCTCCCCTACGGTCAATCTTCCCAGCTCTTGTGCTGTGCCGAGAGCTCGTACAGCCGCTCGTAGGAGCGGTAGCGGCTCGGCGCGATCCGGCCCTCCCGCACGGCGGCCGTCACCGCGCAGCCCGGCTCCCTCCGGTGCGCGCAGTCCGGGAAGCGGCAGGCGCCCAGATAGGGGCGGAAATCGCGGAAATCGGCGGCCAGCTCCTCCTTGGGGATGATCTTCATCATCTCCAGCTCAAAGGAGGCGTAGCCCGGCGTGTCGGCGAGGCGGGTGCCCTCCCCGATGTCGAAGAGCTCGACATGCCGCGTCGTATGTTTGCCGCGGCCCAGCTTCTCGCTGACCTCGGCGGTCTTGAGAGAGAGCTCGGGCGCGAGGCGGTTGAGAAGGCTGCTCTTGCCGACGCCGGAGTTGCCCGTGAAGGCGCAGACCTTCCCGCGGATCGCCGCCCGCAGCTCCTCGACGCCGCGGCCCGTGCCCGCGCTCGTCAGGATCACGGGGTAGCCCGCCGCGCGGTAGATCTGCTCCAGCTCCTCGCCGGGGTCGAGATCCGTCTTGTTGACGCAGAGGATCAGCTCGCAGTCCGCTTCCTCCGCGATCACCGAGACCCGGTCGATCAGGAAGGGATCGGTGACGGGGTTGACGTTCGCCGCGACGAAGATCAGCGCGTCGATATTCGCGACGGCCGGGCGGATGAAGAAGTTCCGCCGCTCCATGACGCTGTCGATACGGCCGCGCCCGGCGGCGTCAAGGCTGCAGCGCACGCGGTCGCCCACCAGCGGGGAGGTCCCGTCGAGCCGGAAGCGCCCGCGGGCCTTGCACTCCAGAATCCCCTCGTCCGTCTGCACATAGTAAAAGCCGCTGAGGGCCTTGATGATGACGCCGTCCTTCATCCGTCGACAGGCCCCGTGGACACGCGCAGGATGATCTTGCTGTGCTCCACAACATCGCTGAAAGCCTCGCGGCTCTGGCCGATGACGGTGCCCGCGGCCAGATCGCTCGTCACATATTCGGAGCCGCCGTAGCTCAGCGCGGAGTTTTCAAGCTGCTGGATGGCGGCGCCCTCCGACAGGCCGATCAGGTTCGGCATGTTGATGTTGATGATCTCCGGCCCGCAGCTGACGGTCAGATACACCGTCGAGCCCGTCGCGAGCGGCTGCCCGACGTCGGGGTAGGTCTTCATGACGTTGTTGCGCGGGTAGATGTCGGAGCGCTCGTTCTCGATCTCGACATAGAAGCCGGACTGGCGCAGCGTGGCGCTGGCCGTGCGGTAGTCCATGTTGATGACGTCCGGCACGGAGGAGAGCGTGTCCCCGGTGGAGACGATCAGCGTCACGGGGATGCCCTCGGACGTGACCATGATGCTGCGGCCCGCCTCGGGCGACTGGGAGAGGACGATGCCCGGCTGCGTGTCGGTGTTCACGATGAAGATGACCTCGAAGCTGTAGAGCCCGGCCAGCTCCGGGTCGCTCATCAGGGACTCGTAGCTGCTGCCCTCAAAATTCGGCATGTCGATGCGCACCGCGGGCGCGAAGACGTCCTTGAGCCAGAAGTTCCACAGGAAGACGAAGAGGGCCAGCGCGCACAGCAGCACGCCGAAGGTGCCGGTCATGAAGCTGACGCGCCCGGAGCGGACGCGGCGGCGCTGATAGCTCTCGCGGCTCATCTCGCTGACCGAGCGCACCGGCACGACGCCGGGGTTGACGAGCTTCTCCTCCTGCTTCGGGCGGATCTGCGTCTGCACGAAGGCTTCCAGATCGTTCAGCATCTCTTCCGCCGTCTGGTAGCGCTGGGTGATGTCCGCGCTCATGGCCTTCATCGTGATGCGCTCGAGCTCCTCCGGCAGGTCCTTGACGAGCTCGTGCGGCGGGACGGGCCGCGCGTTCATGTGCTTGACGGCGATCTCGCCGATGCTGCTGCCCTGATAGGGCTTGTCGCCGGTGAGCATCTCGTACATCACGACGCCGAGGGAGTACAGATCGCTGCGCGCGTCGGGGCTCTCGCCGCGGGCCTGCTCCGGCGCGATATAGTGGATCGAGCCGATCGCCTGCCCCTTGTTCTCGATGACCTCGTTTTCCAGCGCGGCGATGCCGAAGTCGGCCACCTTGATGGTGCCGTCCTTGAGCAGCATGATGTTGTTGGGCTTGATGTCGCGGTGGATGATGCCGCGCTCGTGCGCGTGCTTGAGCGCGCGGGCGATCTGCCGGGAAAAATGCAGCGCCTCCCGCCAGCCGAGCGCGCCGCGGCGCTCCATATACATCTTGAGCGTGATCCCGTCGACATACTCCATCACGAGGTATTCGACGTTGTTCGTGCGGCTGACGTCGTAGATCGCGACGATGTTGTGGTTGGAAAGCTTGGCGACCGCGTGCGCCTCCGTGAGGAAGCGGCGGCGGAACTCCTCGTCCTCCGCCATCTCCGGCCGCATGATCTTCACGGCGACCTCACGGTTGAGGCGGTGATCCGTGGCCTTGTAGACCACGGCCATGCCGCCCTCGCCGATCATGCTCTGTATCTCATAGCGGCCGTCAAGGATACGGCCGATATAGGTCTCGTTATTCATAGACACCCCTATTTGACCGCCAGAACGGTCACGTTGTCGCGCGCCCCGCGCGAGAGCGCGAGCTCCATCAGCGCGCGGCAGAGATCCTCCGGCTCACGGTGCTGCTTGGCAGCCTCCAGCATCTCCTCGTCGGAGATCGTGTTCGAGAGCCCGTCCGAGCAGAGCAGCAGCACGTCGCCGATGCTCAGCTCAAAGTTGAAGTAATCCGCCTCCACCTGGGAATCGGTGCCGACGGCGCGGGTGATGATGTTGCGCTGCGGATGGGTCTTGGCCTGCTCGGCCGTGATCACGCCGTGCTCCAGCAGATCCTCGACCAGCGAGTGGTCGCGGGTGATCTGGCTGATGGCGTCGCTGCGGCCGGAGATCAGATAGGCGCGGCTGTCGCCGACGTTGATGATGTGCCCGATGCCGTTGGAGAGGATGACGCCGCCGACGATGGTGGTGCCCATGCCGTTGAACTCCTCGCCGAACTGCGAGAACTCGTAGGCCACGCCGTTGGCCTCACGGCAGGCATTTTTCAAGATCTCCTCATAGTCGAGCGGGCGGATGCCGCGCGCGGAGAGGCTCCCGTACACGCAGGAGACGAAGGCGCGGTTTGCGATCTGGCTGGCGAGCCCGCCGGCTTTGGCGCCGCCCATCCCGTCGCACAGGGCGACGATCAGACAGTCACGCGTCCTGACTTTTTCGATGATGAAGCTGTCCTGATTGTCCCGGCGGACCATGCCCTTGTCGGTCAGGCCGAAGCTTTTCATGGGATCACTGCCTTTCCCCGTTCTTCTGCTGCATTTTGCGGCGCAGCTGGCCGCAGCTCGCGTCGACGTCGCTGCCGAGGCGGCGGCGGACGGTGACGTTGACCTTTTCGTCCTCAAGGATCTTGATGAAGGCCTTCATGTGGCCGGAGGTCGATGGTCTGAATTCGCGCTCCTCCACGTGGTTGAGCGGGATGAGGTTCACGTGCGCGCCGACATAGCGCGCGCGTTTGGCGAGCAGGCGGGCGTGGTATTCGGTGTCGTTCACGCCGTCGATCATCGCGTATTCAAAGGAGATGCGGCGGCCCGTGCGCTCATAGTAACGCCGGCAGGCCTCCATCAGCGCGTCGACGCCCCGGCCGCGGTTGGCCGGCATCAGGCGCGAGCGCGTCTCGTCGTCCGGTGCGTGCAGGGAGACCGAGAGCGTCAGCTGCAGATCGCGCGCGGCGAGATCGTCAAAGCGCTCGATGAGCCCGCAGGTCGAGAGCGAAATGTGCCGCATGCCGATGTTCATCCCGAGCGGATCGTTCACCAGCTCCAGAAAGCGCATGACGCTGTCGAAATTGTCCAGCGGCTCGCCGATGCCCATGAGCACGATGTTCGAGATCTTTTTGCCGGAGTCGAGCTCGGAAAAGCGCACCTCATCCAGGATCTCCGAGGCGCTCAGAGAACGCACGAGCCCGCCGATCGTCGAGGCGCAGAAGGCGCAGCCCTGCCGGCAGCCGACCTGGCAGGAGACGCAGACGGTGTTGCCGTGCTGATAGCTCATGACCACGGTCTCGACCGCGTTGCCGTCATAGAGCTCCCAGAGGTACTTGATCGTCCCGTCGAGCTTTGAGACCTGCTTTGACAGGACCTTCGGCCGCCAGAGGCGGTAGTTCGCGGCGAGCTTGTCGCGCAGGGCCTTCGGCAGATTGCTCATCTCCCCGAAGTCCCGCACGCCGCGGCCCAGCCACTCGTACACCTGCCTGGCTCTGTATTTCGGCTCCCCGAGCGCGGCGAGATCCGCCTCGAGCTCCGGGAGCGTCATGGATACGATATCTTTTTCCATGTCATTTCTTTCTCAGTTTACAGACAAAGAATCCGTCCGTGCCGTCGCGCTGCGGCCAGAAGCTGTAACAGCCGTCAGCACTGCGGATGCCGCCGAGCGTGAAATCCTCGGCCCGGTATTCCGGATGCCGCGCGAGGAAGGCGCGCGCCTGTTCGCCGTTCTCCGCGTCCAGCACCGTGCAGGTCGAGTAGAGCAGCAGGCCGCCGGGCTTTACGTAGCGGCTGACATTGTCGAGGATCGCCGCCTGGATCGCGGGCAGCGCCGCGATCTCCGCCTCCGTCTTGCGCCGGATCTCCGGGCGCTTGCGGATCACGCCGAGACCGGAGCAGGGCGCGTCGCAGAGGACGAGGTCGAAGGCCTCCACGAAGGCGCTCTCGCATATCCTGCCGTCCATCGCGCGCGTCTCGATGCAGCCGAGGCCAAGCCTCTGCGCGCCCTCGCGCAGACGCTTGAGCTTCTTCTCCTGCAGGTCGCAGGCGAGGATGCTGCCCGTATCCTCCATGCGGATCGCCGCCGCGAAGCTCTTGCCGCCGGGGGCCGCGCAGGCGTCCAGCACGCGCATGCCCTTCTCCGGCGCCGCGATCTCCACGGCACAGCGGGCGGCGCGGTCCTGCACGTAAAACAGGCCCTCCTCGAAGCCGGGCAGCGCCGTCACGTTCCCGCCGGGGAGCGTCAGGCAGCCGGGCAGCGCCTCGTCGGCCTCACAGGAGATCCCCGCGCGCTCGAGAGCCCTTCGGTAATCCCCTGCGCCGACCCTGAGGGTGTTGACCTGCAGGCACAGCGGCGCGGCCTCGTTGTTCGCGCGAAAGAATGCCTCCGCCTGCGCATAGCCCTGCTCGGCGATCAGGCGCTCGGCCAGCCAGAGCGGGTGGCTGTATCGGAGATGCAGGTATTCCGCCGTCCCCTCCCCGGGGATCTCCGGCAGACGATCGCGGGCATCGGCCAACTTACGCAGCACCGCGTTGCAGAAGCCCGCGGCGCGCGCGTATCCGTTTTTTCGGCAGAGCTCCACCGTCTCCCCGACGGCGGCGTGAAGCGGGACCCTGTCCGTCAGCAGGAGCTGACAGGCGCCGAGGCGCAGCAGGTCGCGCAGGCCCTTCTCGGGGGGCGCGCTGCAGAGCCTGTCGATATGCCAGTCGAGATAGTCCTCGTTCTGCAGGACGCCGAGGCAGAGCCTGGTCGCCAGCGCCGCGTCGCGCCGGTCGAGATCGTGCTTTTTGATCGCGGCGTCCACGGCCTGCGCCGACCAGGCCCCGTCGCGCCGGCAGCGCAGCAGCGCCTCATACGCCGCCTGTCTGGCGCCGCCCATCAGCCGTCCGCGCGCACGGCGTGGCCGCGCAGGAAATCCGCGGCCCGCATGCGCTTTTTGCCGGGCGCCTGCAGCTCTGTGATCCTGAGGGTCTCCCCGTCTGCGCAGGCGATCTCCAGCCCGTCCTTCCCGGCGGAGACGACCTTGCCCGGGGCAAGCGCGGTCCGGTGGTCGGTATATTCGGCGGCGAAGACGCGGAAGGTCTCGCCCTCAAGCTCCATGGTCGCGACCGGCCAGGGCTGCAGACCGCAGATCTGCTTGACGATCTGCCGCGGCGTCCGATCCCAGTCGATCGGAGAGGCGGACTTGTCGAGCATCTTCACGTAAGTCGCGCGGCTGTGGTCCTGCGGGACGCGCGGCGCGGTCCCGTTTTCGATCGCGCGCAGGGTTTTCACCAGAAGCGCCGCGCCCATGTCCTTCAGGCGGTCGAAGAGCTCGCCCGAGGTCTCGAATTCGCCGATCGGGGTCTCCTCGGCGTAGATGAGGTCGCCCGCGTCCATATCGTGCGCGAGGTACATCGTCGTGACGCCGGTGCTCTCGTCCCCGTTGAGCACGGCCGCCTGGATCGGCGCCGCGCCGCGGTACTTCGGCAGCAGCGAGGCGTGCACGTTCACCGCGCCGAAGCGCGGCAGCGCCAGCATGTCGTCCGGCAGGATGCGCCCGTAGGCCACCACCACCAGAATATCCGGCCGCAGGGCCGAAAGCTGTCGAAGGGCGGTCCCGTCGCGCATTTTTTCCGGCTGAAAGACCGGCAGCCCGGCGGACAGCGCGATCTCCTTCACCGGCGAGGGCTGCAGCGCCATCCCGCGGCCCTTCGGCCTGTCCGGCTGCGTGAAGACGCCGACGACCTCAAAGCCCTCGTCGAGCAGCTTCCGCAGCGAGGCCGCCGCAAAATCCGGCGTGCCCATGAACACGATGCGCATGCTCACTCTTCCGCTCCCTCTCTGCTGGCTCCCTGCTGCAGCTCCTCCTCGCTGAGCATGCGCTCGGCCCTGGAGGTGAAGACGACGCCCTCGAGATGGTCGATCTCGTGGCAGAAGCAGCGCGCCGTCAGGCCCGTGCCCTCGACCTCGAAATATTCGCCGAAGCGGTCCTGCGCCCGGACCTTCACGCTCATGGGGCGCTTGACGATCCCGTACTCGCCCGGCACGCTCAGGCAGCCTTCGGCCCCCTCCTGCTCGCCGGAGCTCTCGATGATCTCGGGGTTGATGAGCTCGATGACGTACTCGTCCTCGCCCTCGGGGACGTTGGTCTCGATGACCAGCACCGCCCGGCGCAGAACGCCGACCTGCGGCGCGGCGAGACCGACGCCGTTGGCCTGCATCAGGGTCTCGTTCATATCGTCGAGCAGCTGGTGGAGGCGGGGGTTGAAGTCCGTCACCCTGCGGCTCTTTTTGTAAAGGAGCGGCTGCTCCTTGGTCAGGATGTTCCGAAGTGCCATAGTCTTCTCACTCTCTGTTTGAATAATTCAGTCAAGGGGGTCGTTGTCCGCGAATACGGACACGCCGCGAAAGCGCTTGTCGGTACAGCACTCGCACACGGTCTGCGAGAGCGCCGCGCGAAGCTTCGCGGTGTTTTTGCCGCTTACGATCACGCGGTAGCGGTAGCGGTTGTTGACCCGCACCACCGCCATCGGCGTCGGGCCGAGCAGGTCCGCGCCGGAGCGCGGCCCGAGGAGCTCTGCGAGCCTGTCCCTGGCATAGCGGCAGGCCTGCAGCACCATCCTCTCGTCCGGACCCGAGGCGGTCAGCGTCAGGATGTCCCGGAAGGGCGGCGCGTTCTGCAGGCGGCGCAGCTCGAGCTCGGAGGCGTAGAAGGCGTCATAGTCCTGCCGCGCAGCCTGCCGGATGGTCTCGTTGTCGGGCGTGTAGGTCTGGATCACGGCGCGTCCCGGCTTTTCGCCGCGGCCGCTGCGCCCGACCACCTGCGTGATGAGCGAAAAGGTACGCTCCCCCGCCCGGTAGTCGCCGGCATAGAGGCTCTGGTCGGCGGAAATGACGCCGACAAGCGTGACGTTTTCAAAGTTGAGGCCCTTCGTCACCATCTGCGTGCCCACCATCACGGGGATATTCTCCTCCCGGAAACGGGAGAAAAGCGCGTCGTGCGAGCCCGCGGGGGTGACGGTGTCGGTGTCCATGCGCATGACCTCGATATCGGGGAAGAGCTCGTGCAGCTCCGTCTCGACCATCTGCGTGCCGACGCCGATGTATTTGAGGATGCCGCCGCATTCGGGGCAGCTCTCGTCCACCCGGCGGGAGAAGCCGCAGTAGTGGCAGATCAGGCGGTTTCGCGCGCTGTGATAGGTCAGCGACACGCTGCAGCGCGGGCAGCGGTAGGTATAGCCGCAGCTGCCGCAGCTGACGAGCTTGTGCGCGCCGCGGCGGTTGATGAAGAGGATGCTCTGCTCGCCGCGCTCGATGTTCGCCGCGAGTTCGTCCCGTAGCTCGGAGCTGATGCTGCCGCCGTTGCCGCGGCGCAGCTCCTTCTTCATGTCCACGATCCGCACCGCGGGCAGCTCCCGCTCGTTGAAGCGGTTCTCCAGGCGAAAATAGGAATAGCGCCCGGTCTCGGCCGCATAGCGGCTGACAATATCGGGCGTCGCGGAACCGAGCAGCAGCAGGCAGCCGGCGCGCGCGCAGCGGAACTTCGCGATGTCGCGGGCGTTGTAGCGCGGCGCGTTTTCGGACTTGTAGGTCTCCTCCTGCTCCTCGTCGATGATGATGAGGCCGAGGTCCCGGCAGGGCGCGAAGACGGCGCTGCGCGTGCCGATGACGAGCCGGGCCTTCCCGGCGCGCACGCGCTTCCACTCGTCGTAGCGCTCCCCGACGGATAGGCTCGAATGCAGCACCGCCACCTCGTCCCCGAAATGGGAGGAGAAGGTGTGCAGCATCTGCGGGGTCAGGGCGATCTCCGGCACGAGCAGGATGGCCGAGCGGCCGCGCTCGAGCTGCCGGGCGATCAGCTGCAGATAGACGCTGGTCTTGCCGCTGCCGGTCACACCGAAAAGCAAGGCGGCCCCGGCCTCGCCGGAGCAGGCCAGGGCGTCGATGCCGTCAAAGGCTTGCCGCTGCTCGCCGTTGAGCACGGGCAGCGGCTCCGTCTCCCCGGTGAAGACCTCGGGGCGGCGGTAGACCTCGCGCTCGAAGAGCTCGACGAGCTCCGCGTTCACGAGCGCCTTCAGGCTCTGCTTTCCAGCGCCGGTGAAGCGCAGCAGCTCCTGCGTCGGAAGCGCCGCGAAGCTGCACAGCAGATCCAGAAGGTTCGCCTGCTGCGGCGAGCGGCGGCGCTTCTGCTCCGCTATGGCGGCCGCATCCTCGGGCGGGAGACAGAGCCGAGCCATTTCGACCGTCTTGTCCTTCGCCCGGCGCTCCCCGTCGTCCCTGAACCAGAGGCCGGCAGGCAGGATCGCCTTGACGGCGTCGTATACCGTGCAGAAAAAGCGCTCGCGCATGAAGAGCGCCAGCCTGATCTGCTCCTCGTCCAGCACGGGCGCATCGTCCAGCAGCGCCGTGATCGGCTTGAGCCGTTCGTAGTCGCTGTGATCGCTGAGCGCCAGGATCACGCCCTCGCTGCGGCGGTTGCCCGCCGAAAAGGGAACGTAGACCCGCATGCCCGGCTTTGCGCGCCCGGCAAGCTCGTCCGGGATCAGATAATCGTAGGGGCGGTCGATCCAGTATGTGGCGGCGGAAACCGCGATTTTTGCAACGAGCACGGACATGCGCGGGCAGCTTACTTGATGGAGAGCTTCCCGGTGTAGACCTCGTCGATGGCGGAGGAGACGGGCTTGCGCTCCAGCGGGATCTGCTTCTCCTCGGCCTCGGCCGAGATCACACGCGCGCGGCGGGCCACCAGATTCACGAGCTGGTAGCGGCTGCCGATTTTTTCAACAAGCTCTGCAACAGGGGGATAAAGCATCATGGTCGTTCTTCTCCATTTCATCCGCGATTGCGGGTAATTACAAATTCGGTTTATTTCAGCAGGTGCATGCGGTCGCGGGTGCGCAGGTGCTCGGCCTTCACGATGGCCGCGAACTCCGACGCGGCGACGTCCGCATCCTCGTTGACGATGAGGTAGTCATAGATCTCCGCCTCGGCGTATTCCGCCCGGGCGCGTTCGAGGCGGCCCTCGATGGCCTCCATGCTGTCGGTCCCGCGCCTGATGAGGCGGCGGCGCAGCTCCTCCATGGAGGGCGGGATGATGAAGATCATCACGGCGCCCGGCACGCTCTCGTGCACCTGGCGCGCGCCCTGCACCTCGATGTCGAGCACGACGTTCATGCCCTCGGCGAGCTTCTGCTCGACATAGGCGCGCGGCGTCCCGTAGCCGTTGCCGACATACTCGGCATGCTCCAGGAGTTCCCCGTTTTCGACCATCCGGTCATAGCGTTCCCGGTCGACGAAGAAATACTCCCTGCCGTCCTGCTCGCCCGCGCGCGGCGCGCGGGTGGTGACGGAGGTCGAAAAACAGAAGTCCGTGCGGCCCTCGATGGCCTTGAAAACGATGGTGCTCTTGCCGGCGCCGGAGGGGCCGGAAATGACGATCAGCTTCCCTTTCTCACTCATTGTCTTTCTGCTTCCCTTTCCTCTTTTTCTTCGAGCCTGTCCGCCAGGGTCTCGGGCGGCAGGGCGGACAGGATCACGTGTCCGCTGTCCATGATCAGAACGGACCTCGTGCTGCGGCCGAAGGACGCGTCGATGAGCGAGCCCTTCTCGCGCACGTCCTGGATCATGCGCTTGATGGGGGCGGATTCCGGCGAGACCACGGAGACGATGCGCTCCGCGGACACCAGATTGCCGAAGCCTATGGCGATCAGCCTCATGCCCTCACCTCACTCGATGTTCTGGATCTGCTCGCGGATCTTCTCGATCTCGGATTTCAGATCCACGACCACGTGGGCGATCTCAGAGTTCTGGCACTTGGAGCCGATGGTGTTGGCCTCGCGGTTGAACTCCTGGATCAGAAAGTCGATCTTGCGGCCGGTCGGCGAATTGCCGGAGATCATCGTGCGCAGCTGGGCCATGTGGCTGCGCAGGCGCACGGTCTCCTCATCGACGGCGATGTGGTCGGCAAAGATCGCGGCCTCGGCCAGGATGCGGTTTTCGTCGATTCCGGCGGTGCCGAGCACCTCGGCCATCTTGTTTTCGAGGCGCCTGCGGTAGGCGGCCACGGTCTCCGGCGCCTTTTCCTCGACGGCGCAGACCAGGGCGTTGATGTTCTCCAGCCTTGCCAGCACGTCGTCGCGCAGCTTTTCGCCCTCGCGAAGACGCATCGCGTCAAAATCGTTCAGCGCTGCCTCGACGATCTCTGCCATGCCGGCGGAGATGGCCTCGGCGTCCAGATCCTTCTTCTCGACGCTCAGCACGTCGGGGAAACGCGCCGCGCCCATGGCGCTCAGATCGTCGTGCAGGCCGTACTCCTCGGCGATGTGCCGCACGGCCTCGACATAGCCCTTCAAAAGCGCCTCGTTGACCTGCACGGCCATGTCGCCGGCGCCTGCGCTGTTGACGGAGACGAAGACGTCCACCTTGCCGCGGCTGATGTGCTTCTGCACGCAGCTCTTCACCATCTCCTCGGCGAAGAGAAAGCTCCTCGGCAGCCGCACCGAGCAGTCCAGATAGCGGTTGTTCACGCTCTTGAGTTCGACGCTGATCTCCAGGCCCTCGACAGTGCCCTTGGCGCTGCCGTAGCCGGTCATGCTTTTGATCATGTTTCCTCCCGCCTCACCGGATGATATCGAAGGTGAAGGCCTGTTGATTTTTCTTTTTTCTCTGGCTCCAGACCAGGATCGCGGCGCTCAGCAGCAGCGCCAGAAAGCTCACGGCGATGCAGACGCCCTCGGAAGCGCCGGCCAGATACGCCAGCGCGTAGCCGAGGATGAAGAGCGCGATCGGCATGATGTACACCAGCGCCGCCGCGCCGAACACGGCGGAGCTCCGGCTCGCGATCACGACCTTTTGCCCCGGCACGGCGTCGATGAGGTTTCGCGCGAGCGTCTTGATCTCGCCCTGGAAGATGCAGCTCTCACAGCTGCCGCAGCTGCCGCCGCAGGCGGTGGTGCGCGCGACGGCGACCTCCGCCATCCCGTCCGGCAGGAGCTTTGTCACAACGGCGTCCTGTGTCATGGCGCCGCCTTCTTGATCTCAACGGAGATCGTGTAGTCGCCCACGGCGCCGACGTCCGTAAAGCCGTCCACACGCACGCGGACCGGCACCATGTAGGTGCCCGCGGCCTCCTCATAGTCCGTCAGATCCGCGACGAGGGTGATGTTCTCGGCCTTGATCTGTCTGAGCTGCTCCTCGGTGCCGCGGATGCGCAGCTCCAGCGTCTCGGTGATCGCCTCGACCTCGGAGTCCTCCGGGACGTTCACAAAGGTGATGTTGGTCACGCGGTAGTTCTTCGTCTCCAGGCCGACGACCTCGACCGTCACCTCCGCGGTGGACAGGCCCGTCAGGTTTTTCAGGCTGTTGTCGAGCGGGATGCTGAACTCGTCGGTGAAGGTCGTGCTGAAGTCGGTCAGATCCACGGTGCCGAGGACGATCTGGTTCATCTCGGACAGGATCGCCGTATCGCCCGTCAGCGTCAGATAGCTCGGCGTCACGGTGACGATGGTGTTGGTCTCGTTGGCGCCGGAGCCGTAGATCAGATTCACCGTCAGCGGCACGTTCTTGATCGCGCGGATCGGCAGCGTGGCCTTCACGGTGTCCTGCGAGCAGGTGATGTACTCCGTCGGGCAGGGGTCGCCGTTGCGGTCCTCCAGCGTGAAGCCCACGTCGGTCGAGTAGGTGCTGGAGACGGTCATATCGCGCCCGAAGGTGACCCAGGCGCGGTCGATGTCCTTCAAATAGGCCTCCGGCCCGCTCACGCTGATGTTGGCGGGTTCGAACACCGGGGATTCGGCCGTGAAGCCCTCCTCCGTGCGGCCCTCGAAGCCGCCGCGGACCGGGACCTCCTTGCTCGTCTGCAGGGAGACGTTGAAGTTCACATACTCCGGCACGCGGCGCTCCACGGACAGGCCGCGCTCGCTGATGCTGCTGGGATAGACGATATCATATTTGAGCGATGTGTAGGCGGCGGTGCTGAGCTTGCTCACGTCCACCTGCGCCACGAGGTCCCTGGAATCCAGCGGAGCGACGATGCGCTTCGGGCCGGTGATGACCACGGTCACGCTGCTGATGTCCAGGTCGGTGACGACAAGGTTCCGGGAGGAGCGCAGCGTATCCTCGCCGATGAGCTCGACGCGCACGTTGCGGAAGGTCTGGCGGAAATCACTGGAGTCCGCGCTGGTCACATAGATCCAGATCGACAGTGACGCGAGCAGCGCGATGACGGCCCAGAAGACGCGGCTCTCGGAGAGCCGGCGCTGAGGATTGTTATTTTTCATTGCGCTTCCCCTTGAAAAGATTCGTTACGAAGTCGCCGTACTTCTGCCAGCCGGTCTTCACGACCTCCTGGCGGATGAGCTCCTGGTGCAGCACTTCATCCAGCCGCTCCGGGCTCAGATGACGCTTGAGCATACCGTCGAGCGCGACGGAGATCGAGCCGCTCTCCTCTGAGACGATGACGACGACCGCGTCCGACTGCTCGCTCAGGCCGATGCCGGCGCGGTGGCGCATGCCGAGCTCCTTGCTCAGGTTGCTCTGGGTCGTCAGCGGCAGGACGCAGCCCGCGGCGGCAAGGCGCGCGTCGCGGATGATGGCGGCGCCGTCATGCAGCGGGGCCTTGTTGAAAAACATGTTCTTCAGCAGCTCCGCCGACACGTCTGCGTTCACGATCGTTCCGGTGGCCATGATGCTGGAGAGGTTCACGCTTCGCTGGAAGATGATCAGCGCGCCGGTTTTGGACGCCGCCATATCGGTGCAGGCCTGCACGGTCTCGGTGATGGCGGTCTCCAGCTCGGGCGTCGATACCGTCCTTGTCGCCGAAAAGCTGCGGCCCATACGCTCGAGCAGGCGGCGCAGCTCCGGCTGGAACAGCACGACCAGCGCCAGCAGTCCGATCTCGACGGCGTGAGACAGCAGGAAATAGATCATCCGCAGATCGAAGACATAGCTCAGCAGAAGGGCGACCAAAATGACCAGGATGCCCTTGGCGACATTATAGGAATTGGTTCTGCGGACAAACCAGATCGCCTTATAGATGATGTAAGCGACGATCAGAATGTCCAGTATATCGGCGACACCCATCGTCGACAGAACATTCAGAGCTCTGCTAAGACCGCTGCGGATAGCTTCCATAAACAATTCCCCGTTCTGCTCAAGCGCATACTTCCAGACATACTTTCGATTACTATATTATATCGAAGCAGACTGTCAATGTCAATCGCGCGGGGCAAATCTTATTCTTAATTTGTCTTTGTTTTTTCGCATTCCTCGCGCAGTACGGAGCAGGCCGCAAGCAGTTCGCCCTCGGTCAGGAAGGGGCTAAAGCTGAGGCGCAGCGTACCGGTCTCGAGCGTGCCGGCGCTCTCGTGCGCCGTCGGGGCGCAGTGCAGACCCGCACGGACGCAGATACCGCGCCGGGCAAGCCCTGCTGCCAGCTCCTCGCAGTCCATCCGCGGGCAGCGCAGGGACAGCACGCCGCACTGCGTTCCCTCCGGCCCGGTAAAGAGCTCGAGGCCGCCGCCCGTCAAACAGCCGACGGCCCTGCGCAGCAGCAGCGTCTCCCGCGCAAGGATCTCTTCGCTCCCCGTTTCCGTCACATAGCGGATCCCCTCGAGGAGCCCGGCGATCCCGGCGACATTGTGCGTCCCGGCCTCCAGATGCTCGGGCAGGGCCTCCGGCATGGTCTGCAGGCGGCTCTCGCTCCCGGATCCGCCCAGCAGCAGCGGTACGCCGTCCTCGCCGCAGAGCAGCAGGCCCGTCCCCTGCGGCCCAAGCAGCCCCTTGTGTCCGGGCATGGCGACGAAGGCCGCGCCGAGGCTTTCAAAATCGACAGGCAGCACGCCCGCGGCCTGCGAGGCGTCCACGATGAGCTTTACGCCCGCGGCGCGGCAGAGCGCCGCGATTTCGGCGATCGGGAGCACATAGCCGAAAACGTTGGATACCATCGTGCACACGGCGGCCTCCGCCCCCGGCAGGGCTTCCCGCCAGGCACGCAGCGTGTCCGCCGGATCGAAGAGCCTGCGCCCGGCGACCCTGAGCTCGGCACCCAGGGCGCAGAGCGGCCGCGTGACCGCGTTGTGCTCGAAGCCGGAGATCAGAACGCGCGCGCCGGGCCGCACCAGAGAGCGGATCGCGATATTGAGCGCGTGTGTGGCGTTCAGCGTGAAGACCACGCGCGAAGGGTCGGGCACATGAAAGAACAGCGCCGCTGCCTCCCGGCAGGCGTAGACCGTCTCGGCGGCCAGCATGGCCGGCGCGTGAGCTCCCCTGCCGGGGCTCGCCATCGTACGCATGGCGCGCAGGACGGCGCGCCCGACGGATGCGGGCTTTATCAGCGAGGTCGCCGCGGAATCCAGATAGATCACGGCAGCACCTCCCGGTACTCCCCGTCCTCCTCGCGGCGAAAGAGCCGCCCGGTCCATAGCCCGTTCGTTTTCAGCAGCTCCGCCGCCTCCGCGGCGCCCCGGCGGAGATTGAGCGCGTAGCCGCAGCCGCTGCGGCTGAGGCCCGCGGGCGTTCTGCGGAGCGTCACGGTATAGCCTGCGCGCTCGAGGATGCGGGCGGCGCGCTGCGCCTGCGTCAGCGTGCGAAATGTGATCAGATATTGCGTCATTGGACTGTCCCCCATATATGAGATCACAGGGAAGCGCCGCCGAGCAGGGCCCGGCGGCGCTTCCCTGTGCACGGATACAGACCATCCTATGCACGCGGTATCCTTTCATGATATACGCATGGGGGAAAAGCTTGTCTGTTATGCTTGTTCCTCGATCAGCGCGACGGCGTGGGCGGCGATGCCCAGTCCCTCGCCGGAAAAGCCGAGGCCCTCCTCAGTCGTGGCCTTGACGCTGACGCGGCTCATGTCGACGCCCATGGCCTGGGCGAGGATGCGGCGCATCTCCGGAATATGCGGGGCGAGCTTCGGCCGCTGCGCGATCACCGTGCAGTCGACATTCCCGACGCAAAATCCGTTTTCCCGGAGAAACCCGGTCACGCGCCGCAGCAGCAAAATGCTGTCGGCCCCCTCGTAGGCGGGATCCTTATCGGGGAAAAGATGGCCGATGTCGCCGAGCGCGGCGGCGCCGAGCAGCGCGTCCATCAGTGCATGCGTGAGCACGTCCGCGTCCGAATGGCCGAGCAGGCCCTTCTCCCAGGGGATCTCCACCCCGCCGAGGATCAGCCTGCGGCCCTCGACCAGCCTGTGCACATCATAGCCGTGTCCGATCCGCATCTCAGGCCTCCCGCGCTTTCAGGATCGCCTCGGCGAGGATCATGTCCCGCGGCGTGGTGAGCTTGATGTTGTCCTCGTCGCCGGGGACGGTCACGGTCTTCACGCCCATCATCTCGACCGCAGAGCAGTCGTCCGTCAGCGGCAGCTCTTTTTCCATGGCCTTCGTCAGCGCGCCCTTGATGAACTCGGCCTTGAAGACCTGCGGCGTCTGCACCCGGAAGGTGCTGGCGCGGTCCACCGTGCCCGCGACAAAGCCTTTGGCGTCGACGATCTTGAGCGTATCGGTGCTGGGGATGACCGGGACGGCGGCGTGATACGCCTGCGCGGCGCGGATCGTGCGCTCGATGAGCTCCACGGTCACGAGCGGCCGTGCGCCGTCGTGAATGGCGATCAGCTCCAGCTTCGGCTCGACCTCGCTCACGCCCACCAGCGCGGACTCGACGCGCGTAGCGCCGCCGGAGAGCACCTTGCTGACCTTCGAGATCCCGAAGCTGCGGCAGAGCTCGGCGATCTCCTCGATGCGGTCTGCGCGGGTGACGACGACGATCTCCGCGACGAGCGGGCAGGCCTCGAAGGTCCGCAGCGTCCTTGCGAGCACGGGCATGCCGCCGAGCTCCGCCGTCAGCTTGTCGCTCCCCATGCGTTCGGAGCTGCCGGCCGCCACGATCACAGCCGAGCAGCGCGGATCCTTCTCCTTTTCGCGGAAGAGATCCGTGATTTTTTTGACCTTGTCCAGTTTCATATCTTACCCCTTCAGCTGGCGCGAACGGTAGAAATTCCTCATGCCGTCCTGCATGCCTTCCAGATGCCTGAGCTGCTTGCCCGCGCCGTAGGCGGCACAGGACACGGCGTCGTCCACGACGCTCGTGCGGATGCCGGTGCTGCGCTCGATCAGGCGGTCCATGCCGTAGATCAGGCTGCCGCCGCCGGACATGATGATGCCGTTTTTGTCAAGATCCCCCACAAGCTGGGGCGGCGTGCGCTCCAAAACGCTGTGGATGGCCTCGAGGATGCGGTTCATCGGCTCGACAAAGGCCTCGATGGTCTCGTTGGCGCTGATGGTCGCGTTCTTCGGCATGCTGGTGCTGAGATTCCGGCCGTGCAGCTCCTCGACGCCCATGTCCGGGCGCTGGAGCACGCAGCCGATGCTGCGCTTGATCTCCTCCGCGGCGGACATGCCGATGAGCATATTGTGCTTGCGGCGGACATACTTGACGATGGCCTCGTCAAAGCTCGTACCGGCGACCTTGATCGACTCGCAGGTGACCACGCCGGAGGCGGAGACGACAGCGATCTCCGTGGTGCCGCCGCCGATGTCGATGATCATCTGCCCCGCGGCCTTGTTGACGTCCACGCCCGCGCCGAGGGCGGTGGCATAGGCGGATTCCAGCAGATAGACCTTGCGGGCGCCGGCCTCGATGGCGGCGTCGATCATGGCGCGCTCCTCCACGCCGCTTATGCTGCTGGGAACGCAGGCGAGCACGCACGGCTTGAAGAGGCTGATGGAGGTCACGCGGGCGATCAGCTCGCGCATCATCTGGGCCGCCAGCTCATAGTCCGAGATGACGCCGTTCGCGACCGGGTGGATGGCAACGAGGTCGGCCGGCGTGCGCCCGATCATCTTCTGCGCCTCGACGCCCACCTTGACGATCTTTTCGCTCACCCTGTTGACCGCAACAACGGTCGGCTCCCGGGCGACCATGCCCCTGCCCTTGACGTAGACCAGGGTCGTCGAAGTCCCCATATCGATGGCAATGTCGTTTTCAAATATCTGCATATCGAATCACCTCAATGTGTTTTCAATCATCCGCGGGGGTCCCGCGTGGAGGCCAGCGTGATCGCGAGCACTTCCTCCGCGCCCGCTTTGTTCAGGACGGACGCGCACTCCGACAGCGTCGCCCCGGTGGTCACGATGTCGTCCACGAGCAGGATGCGTCTGCCCGCCGTTTTCTCCGGCGCGCAAGCGCGATATACGCCCGCAACGTTCATGCGGCGCTTTGCGGGGCCGCCGATCCCGCTCTGGGCGGGATTGCTGCGGACCTTCCGCACAAGCCCCTCGCATGGGATCCCGGTACGCCGGCTCAGTTCCTCGGCCAGAAGCCTTGCCTGGTCATAGCCGCGCAGGAGCTTCCTGCGGCGGCTCAGAGGCACCCATGTGATACTATCGCAGGAAATGCCGTTTTCGTCAATACATTTTGTCAGAAATTCTCCGTAAATCTTTGCGTAGCCGCTCAGGCTGCCGAACTTGTAGCGCAGCAGGGATTCCCTGACGACGCCCTCGTAATACAGCGGCGAGACGCACAGTGAGATCCCCTTCAGCCGGCGTCGCTGTCCCTCGCCCGCGGTATACGGCAGGGTCTCGCGGCAGTGCGCGCAGAGCTCGACGCCCCGGGGCATGAGCTCGTGACAGAAGACGCAGCGCGGCGGATAGAGCAGATCGAGAAAGCGCGAAAGCAGTACGTTCATAGGCCGCTGAGCGCCAGGAGGCGAAGCCGCAGCGCGGAGAAGCGCCGCGTCTGGCGGAAGTTGTCGATCATCCGGTAAGCCGTGCTGTCGTCCCCGACGAGGATCAGCAGCTCCCTTGCGCGGGTGACCGCAGTATACAGGACGTCCCGCGTCATGAGCATCTGCGCGTTTGCGGCCAGGCAGAGGATCACCGCGCGGTACTCGCTGCCCTGCGCCTTATGTACGGTCATGGCCCAGGCGTGCTCCAGCTCCGGCAGCGCCTCGAAGCCGTAGTCCGCGAGCCGCCCGTCGAAGTCGACGGTCAGAGTCTCGCTGTCGTAGTCCATCGCGGCGATGCGGCCGATATCGCCGTTGTAGACGCCGGTGCCGTGCAGCTTGTTGTCTGCGGAGCGCCAGAGCATGTCGTAGTTGTTCTTGACCTGCATGACCCTGTCCCCGACGCGGAAGACCAGCTCGCCGAAGAGCTTTTCCTTCTTGCCCTCCGCCGGCGGATTGAGCGCCTCCTGCAGGCGCTTGTTCAGGCTGACCGTGCCGAGCTCCCCTTTTCTCGTGGGCGAGAGAACCTGGATGTCTTCCGGGGCGATGCCCATTTTGCCCGGCAGACGGACGGAGCAGAGCTCGGTGATCGTGTCGACGGTGCTGCCCGCCTCGAGGCGGCGCAGGCGGAAGAAATCGCCCGTGTTTTCGGAGAGCTTCGGGTGCTCGCCCCGGTTGATCATATGGGCGTTGCGGACGATGCGGCTGCCCTCGTTCTGGCGGAAGATCTCCGTCAGGCGCACGGTCGGGACCACGCCGCTGCGGATCACCGCGGAAAAGACGTTGCCGGGGCCGACCGAGGGGAGCTGATCGGCGTCGCCGACCAGGATGAGCCGCGCGTCGTCCGGGAGGGCTTTCAAAAGCGCGTCCATCAGCAGGATGTCCACCATCGAGCACTCGTCGAGGATCACCGCGCCGCACTCGAGCTGCTCGTTCTCGTCCTTCGTGAAGACGACCTTATCCCCGTCGTCGGCAAACTTGGCGCCGAGCAGACGGTGCACCGTGGAGGCCTCCTGCCCGGTCAGCTCCGTCATGCGTTTGGCGGCGCGGCCGGTCGGAGCCGTGAGCAGCGTACGGATGCCCAGCTCCTCGAACAGCGCAAGGATCGCGCGGATGGAGGTGGTCTTCCCTGTGCCGGGGCCGCCTGTGATGACGAGGATCTGGTGATCCAGCGCCATCTGCAGCGTCTGCTTCTGTCGGGCGGCGTACTCGATCCCCTGCTGCTTTTCCAGCCGGGCGATCAGGCGTTCCGGGTCCGCCTCTTCGCAATAGCGTGTGCGCGCCATCCGCGCGAGCCTCGCCGCGGCGTCCGTCTCGGCGGAGAAGAGCTCCGGCAGGTAGCAGGCCGTCAGATCGGCGACCTCGTCGAGAATGACAAGCCCGGCCTCGGCGAGCTGGGAAATGCTCTCGTCCGCCTCCTCGGCGGACACGCCGATCAGCTGCCCGGTCGCGGCGGCCAGCTTGTCGCGGGGGATGAAGACATGGCCGTTGCCCGCGTTGTGGTTGAGCTCAAAGATCACGGCGGCGTTGATGCGGCTGCGGCTGTGCTCGTCCATCCCCGTCGCCATGGCGAGATGATCCGCCTCGGAAAAGCTGCCGCCGATATGCTCGGAGGCGAGGATGTAGGGATTGGCCTGCAGCAGGCTGAGCGCCTCGTCGCCGTAGAACTTGTACATGCGCATGGCGAGCAGCGGGCGAAGCCCGAAGGAGCAGACATACTCCATCAGGCGCCGCATGCCGGTCTGCTGCCGGAAGCTTTTGGAGATCTGCTTTGCCTTGACAAGACTGATGCCCTTGATCTCCGCGAGCTTTTCCGGCTCGTTTTCGATCACGTCGAGGCTCTTCGCGCCGAAACGGTTGACGATCAGCGAGGCCGTGGCCGGGCCGACGCCCCTGACCGAGCCGCCCGCGAGATATTCATAGATGGCGGGGGCGTCGGTCGGCATGAGGCGCTGGGCAAACTCTGCCTTGAACTGCCGCCCGTGGACGTTGTGCGTCGTCCAGGCGCCGCTGAGCAGCATCGTCTCGCCCTGCGCGGCGTAGGGAAAGCAGCCCACGACCGTGACGGTCTCGCCGTTTCCGTCCCGCAGGCGCAGGACGGTGTAGCCGTTTTCCTCGTTTTTATAGATGACAGAATCGACCGTGCCGCTGAGCTCGGTCAGCATGCTGTCCTGATCCATGGCGATGCTCCTTTATCCGAGAATCCGTTTGAGATACTGCCCGGTGAAGCTCTCTTCACAGCGCGCACAGTCCTCCGGCGTGCCGGCGAACACCAGCTCGCCCCCGCCGTCGCCGCCCTCGGGGCCGAGATCGATGATATGATCCGCGACCTTGATGACGTCGAGATTGTGCTCGATGACGACGACGGTGTTGCCCGCGTCGGTCAGACGGTTGAGGATGTCGATGAGCTTGTGCACATCCGCGATGTGCAGGCCCGTGGTCGGCTCGTCGAGCACGTAGACCGTGCTGCCGGTGCTGCGCTTGGAGAGCTCGGTGGCGAGCTTGACGCGCTGCGCCTCGCCGCCGGAGAGCGTGGTGCTCGACTGACCGAGCTTCACATAGCCCAGGCCGACGTCATACAGGGTCTTTATTTTGGAGAGGATGCGCGGCTGGTTCTGAAAGAAGCCGCAGGCCTCCTCCACGGTCATGTCCAGCACCTCGGCGATGTTTTTGCCCTTGTAGCGCACCTCGAGCGTCTCGCGGTTATAGCGCCTGCCGCCGCAGACGTCGCAGGGCACGTAAACGTCCGGCAGGAAGTGCATCTCGATCTTCAGCAGGCCGTCGCCCGAGCAGGCCTCGCAGCGGCCGCCCTTGACGTTGAAGGAGAAGCGCCCCTGTCCGTAGCCGCGGAGCTTTGCGTCGTTCGTGGAGGCGAAGAGGTCGCGGATGTCGTTGAAAACGCCGGTGTAGGTCGCGGGATTCGAGCGCGGCGTGCGGCCGATCGGGCTCTGGTCGAGCGCGATCACCTTGTCCACATGCTCCAGGCCCTCCACCCGCTCGCATTTGCCGGGGCGGATCTTCATGCGGTTTTTCTCCGAGGCGAGCGTCTTGTACAGCACCTCGTTGATGAGCGAGGACTTGCCGCTGCCGGAGACGCCCGTGACGCAGATGAGCTTCCCCAACGGGATCTCCACGTCGATGTTTTTGAGGTTGTTCTCCTGCGCGCCGCGGATCCGGATGCTTTTCCCGTTCCCCTGCCGTCTCGTCTCCGGGACGGGGATGTGCTTCTTCCCGCTCAGGTACTGGCCGGTGACGGATTCCTCGCAGGCGCAGATGTCGTCCACCGTGCCGGCGCAGACGACGCGGCCGCCGTTGATGCCAGCGCCGGGGCCGATGTCGATCACATGGTCGGCCGCGCGCATGGTCTCCTCGTCATGCTCGACGACGATCAGGGTGTTGCCGAGATCGCGCAGCTGCTTGAGCGTCCTGAGGAGCTTTGCGTTGTCGCGCTGATGCAGGCCGATGCTCGGCTCGTCGAGAATGTACAGCACGCCCATCAGGCTCGATCCGATCTGGGTCGCGAGGCGGATGCGCTGGCTCTCGCCGCCGGACAGGGTCGCGGCCGTGCGCGAGAGCGTCAGATAGCCGAGGCCCACGCTCTGCAGGAAGCCGAGGCGCGCCTTGATCTCCTTAAGGATCTGCTGGGCGATCATCATTTCCTTCTCGCTGAGCACGAGCTGATCGAGAAATGCCAGCGCCCTGACCACCGAGAGCTCGGTAAAGTCCGCGATGTTCATCCCGCCGACCGTGACCGCCAGCGCCGTGGGCTTGAGCCGTCGGCCTCGACAGGACGGGCACGGGGTCTCGGACATGCACTCCTCGATGTCGGCGCGCATGGCCGGGCTCTGCGTCTCGCGGTAGCGGCGCTCGAGATTGTTGACGATGCCCTCGAACTCGCGCTTGATGACGCCGAAGCCCTCGCTCTTTTCGTAGTGCAGCTGCAGCGGCTCGCCCCTGGTGCCGTAGAGGATCGCGTCGAGCGCCTCCCGCGGCAGCTCGCGGATCGGATCCGTCAGCTTGAAGTGATAGCGCTTGGCAAGCGCGTCGAAATACATGCGCGAAATGCCGTCGTTCTTCACATTGCCCCAGCCGCTGGCGGTGATGCCGCCGTCGAGGATCGAGAGATTGGGGTTCGGCATGATGAGCTCGGGGTCGATGAGCATCTGCGTGCCGAGGCCCGTGCAGGTGGGGCAGGCGCCGGCCGGGTTGTTGAAGGAGAAAAGCCGCGGCGCGAGCTCCTCAATGGACACGCCGCAGTCCTCGCAGGCGTAGTTCTGCGAAAAGGCGATCTGCCGCTCCTCCGCGGGCAGCTCGATATACAGAAGCCCTCCCGAGAGCGCGAGCGCCGTCTCCGCCGAGTCCGTGAGTCTCCGCACGATCTCGGGCTTGATGACCAGACGATCCACCAGGATGTCGATGTCGTGCTTCTTGTTCTTTTCGAGCTTGATGTCCTCGGACAGATCGTAGAGACTGCCGTCGATGCGCGCGCGCGCATAGCCGGAGCGGCGCGCATCGTCGAGGACCTTGACATGCTCGCCCTTCTTGCCGCGGATCACCGGCGCGAGCAGCAGGATACGGCTGCCCTGCGGAAGCTCCATGATGCGGTCGACGATCTGGTCGATGGTCTGCTGACGGATCTCTTTGCCGCATTTCGGGCAGTGCGGCACCCCGACGCGCGCCCAGAGAAGGCGGAGATAGTCGTAGATCTCCGTCACCGTGCCGACGGTGGAGCGCGGGTTGCGCGAGGTCGTCTTCTGGTCGATGGAGATGGCGGGCGAAAGGCCGTCGATATAGTCCACGTCCGGCTTGTCCATCTGGCCGAGGAACATGCGCGCGTAAGAGCTCAGGCTCTCCACATAGCGGCGCTGACCCTCGGCATAGATCGTGTCGAAGGCAAGGCTCGATTTGCCGCTGCCGGAAAGGCCCGTGATGACGACCAGCCTGTCGCGCGGGATCTCGACGTCGATGTTCTTGAGATTGTTCTCCCGCGCGCCTTTGATAAAAATGCTCTCCTGCATATTCAAACCTCAACTGTGAGTTCCGCGGTGCGTCCGCGTGTCAGCTTCAGCAGCTCCGCCGGGGCGAGCTCGACCTGCCAGCCGATCCTGCCGGCGCTGACGAGCACCGTGTCGAGCTGCCCGATGCTGCTGTGGAAAAAGCTCGGGTACTGCTTCTTCATGCCGATGGGCGAGCAGCCGCCGCGCACATAGCCTGTCAGAGCCTGCAGCTCGCTGACCCTGACCATGGCGACTGACTTCTCCCCCGCGGCCTTCGCCGCTTTTTTGAGATCGAGCTCCGCGCTGACGGGGATCACGAAAACGAATATCCGCTTGCTCACGCCCTGCGCGACCAGCGTTTTGAACACGCGCGCCGGATCCTGCCCGGTGATCGCCGCGACGGTCAGACCGTCGACCGCCTCGTCCCCGTGCGGGTAACTGTGCGCGGCATAAGGGATTTTTTTCTGCTCCAGCATGCGCATCACGTTGGTTTTCTGCTCTGCCACGGCGACCACTCCCCCGAAAATTCTAACCTGT
>CAMJQX010000001.1 GCA_946408145.1 uncultured Clostridia bacterium | reverse complement strand
GCCCGCACCAACCGAGACGCCCGCACCCGCCGAGACGCCCGCACCCGCCGAGACGCCCGCACCGACGGAAACGGCGCAGCCCGAGGCGCCGGAGGAGCTGCCGGAGGAGGTATTCCCCGACGTTCCGGCGACGCAGTGGTATGCCGGCTACGTCGCGGCGCTTGTGCGCGACGGCGTGATCCACGGCTATGACGACGGCACGTTCCGCCCGGACAGCGAGGTGACCTGGGGACAGGCGCTGAAGCTGATCCTGCTCGCCTCCGGGTTTGCGGCGAAGGAGCCGGTCGAGACGGAGGAGGACGCGCCGCCGGCGCACTGGGCGAGCGGCTATCTGGCGTTTGCGGAGAAGAAGGCGTATCTGGAAAAAGACGCCGTCGCCGATCTGGACGCCGCGATCACCCGCGACGCGCTGGCCGACCTGTGCGCCGCGGCGCTGGAGCTGACCGACGTCCCCGCGGAGAACCCCTATGCCGACAGCAGCCGCGAAAGCGTCCTGCGGCTTTTCGCCGCGGAGATCATGGAGGGCAGCTTCGACGAGGGCGGCCGCCGCGTGTTCAAGGGCGCCGAGGCGCTCAAGCGCTCGGAGGTCTGCGCGGTGCTCGTGCGCGTGCAGGCCTATGTCGCAAAAACGTGGATCCTGTTCGCAGGCCGCCGCGTTCCGATCCAGCATGACCTGAAGACCAACCCCTACGACGCCGCGGCCTTTTCTGTCCAAAACGGCCGGACGGTCTACGACGACGGCGCGACGAAGGTGCGCTACGGCATCGACGTGAGCAAGTATCAGGGCGAGATCGACTGGAAAAAGGTCGCCGCGGACGGCGTGGAGTTTGCGATCATCCGCTGCGGCTACCGCGGCAGCGCGACCGGCTCGCTCAACGAGGACTCGTATTTCCAGGACAACATCCGCGGCGCGCTGGAAAACGGGATCGAGGTCGGGGTATACTTCTTCTCGCAGGCGCTGAACGTGGCGGAGGCGATGGAGGAGCTGAACTATACGCTGGAGCTGATCCGCGGCTGGGATGTCACGCTCCCCGTGGTCTACGACTGGGAGCAGTACGGCGGGCGCTCGAGCGCGCCGGACTGGAACGCGGTGACGGATTGCATCGTCGCCTTCTGCGACGGCGTGGCCGCGGCGGGCTATCAGCCGATGACGTATTACAATCCGTCGATGGCCTATCTCCGCATCGACCTGCAGCGCCTGACGGCGTATCCGATCTGGCTGGCGCACTACGCGCAGGTGACGAACTACTACTACGATTTCCAGATGTGGCAGTACACCTCCAGCGGCCATGTGGACGGCATCGAGGGCCGGGTGGATATGGACATCCTCTTCGGGACGCTCTGATCAACGAAAGCAAAGAAAAAAGCGACTGAGAAACGGCGTTTCTCAGTCGCTTTTCGTTTGGGTACGGGTGGGCGGCTTCTTGAAATAGAAGAGGAACCACAGCGGGATGCACACGGCAAAGCCCGCGAAGAGGTCGAGGATCGAGTGCTGCTTCACGAAGACCGTGGAGAGGCAGATGAGGATCGCGACGACGAGGATCGGCAGACGCCAGCGGCGCAGCGCAGCGCTGCGAAAAACGCCGCAGCAGGCGGCGACGCAGCCGATGATGTGCATGCTGGGCAGGACGTTGGTGTTGGTGTCCGCGGCGTAGACGCGCGCAAGCAGCCAGGTGAAGAAGTTGTCGCGCGCAAACTGCGTCGGGCGCAGATCCTGTCCGTTGGGGAAGAGCACGCAGAAGAGCATCGAGAAGCCGAAGCCCGCGATCATAAACCAGACGTAGCGCTTCATCTCCGGAACGTCGCGATGCAGAAGCCCCAGCCCCGCGACGAGCAGGAAGGGATACCACATCACATAGGGGATCACGAAAAAGTCCAGAAAGGGGATATGGTCGTCCAGACGGCAATAGGATACCCAGTAGTCGCAGCCGGAGGGGACCAGATGCTCCATGAGGAAAAAGCAGCCGATGTAGCCGGGGATGAAAAGGAAATACCAGTATTCCGGGTGCTGCTTCAGAAAGCGTTTCAGCGAAAATCGTTTGTTCAAGGCGCGTTACCTCAGCGTGGAAGGATCGTTGTCCCTATACCATACCACCCGGCGCGGGAAAGAGCAAGTCAATTCTGCACGGCGACGACCAGCTTTGTGCCGGGGTAGTAGTGGCTGAGGATCGCGGTGTAATCCGCGCCGCCCTCCGCCATCAGATTGGCGCCGTACTGGCTCATGCCGAGCCCGTGACCGTAACCGCGCACGCGGAAGACGAAGCGCGCGCCGTCCCAGACGAGGGTGAAATCCGTGGAGCGCAGGGAGAAGAGCTGCCGCAGCGTAAGGCCGCTCACCGCCGCGCCGCCCAGCACCACGCTTTGCACGCGCCCGGCGGCGTCCAGCGTCACCGCGCCGAGCCAGTCCTCCGGCGCGCCGGAGAAGTCGGCGGCCGGGGCGACGGCGCGCACCGCCGCGGCGAGCTCCGACGCCGCGACCTCCACCGTGCTGCACAGGTTGCGGACGCGCGATTCCGTCTCCGGCGTGTCCACGCTGACGAGATAGGCGCGGTCCACGCCGAGCGCCGCGCCGTCCTCCGTCCGCAGGGAGGATGAGGCGTGGAACACGGCCAGCGCCGGGGCGCCGTCCCATACCAGATACTGCCCGTCCGTCTCGCGGACCGCGTCGGCGATCTTTTGCATGTAGGCGTCGTAGTTTGCGCCCCACGCTGCGCGGAGGGCTTCTTCCCCTGCCAGCGCGGCGCAGCAGCCCGGATCGGCGCAGACGTCGGCGTCCGGGTGCGCCGCCTTGCGCTGGGCCCGATAGCACAGCGCATAGCTCCGCAGCGCCACCGCCTGCGCCTTCAGCGCCTCCGGCGCAAAGGAGGCGGGCATCTCGCCGGCGAGCGCCAGCGGAAGATAGTCCGCCATGGTGACCGCCTCCACGCCCGCATCCGTGCGCAGCGAAAGCGAGATGCCGGCGTCCCGCACCGGCCCGGGCGGCGCCGCGGCAGGCGCGGGAGAAGGGGTGAGCGTAGGTGCGGGCGAAGCGCTTTGCTCCGGCGCGGGAGTGGGCATTTCCGCTGCGCTTTGGTCGGGGACGCGCAGCAGCAGCGGCAGCGCAAACGCGAGCGCAACGGCAAAGCAGGAAAAGAGAAGGATCTGTTTCATGTTTCGCGGCGCCTCCTTTGTTCGTGCCGCGCCGGGCGGACATCGCGCCCGCGGCGCGATGTGGGCGTCGCGCCCTACATACGGCGCGATGTGGGCATCGCGCCCTACTTGACGCGCGGCGGCGGCAGGTATAAAATAGCTTCACATCATTTGTATTGGAACGGACGGTAGATTATGCGCAAAACCGCTTTGACCCTGACGGTGAGCACGCTGGTGCTCGGCATCTTCGGGGCGTTTCTCCGCTGGCTGCAGACCATGAGTGCCTTTGAAAAGGAGACGGGCTTTCTCATCCCCGGCGCGGGCACAACCGTGGTGTTTTTGATTTACAGCTTTCTCGTCGTTGTGGCGTTCATCATCGTCACGCTGGTATGGCTCGCCCGCTTCGACCGGGGGACGGATGCCGCGCGCGCGCTGCGCTGCGATACCGTGATCCCGCGCGTCCTCGGCTGGGTGCTCTGCGCGGCCTTTGCCGCGGCCGCCTGTCTCCTGCTGTTCTCCGCCGGCACAAGCCGCTATCCCATGATGCAGCGCCTTCTGGGCGCCTTCGGCATCCTCGCGGCGCTTTCGTTTCCCTTCCTCTTCGGCAAGAAGGGCGGCAGCGGGGACGGCCCCGTCGGCCGCGCCGCAGCCGTTGTGATCACGCTGTTTTATTGCTACTGGCTGGTCGCCTGCTACAAGACGAACTCTGAAGACCCCGTCATCTGGAACTTCGGGGTGATGATCCTCGCGCTCGCCGCCGCCGCGTCGGCCTTCTACTTTGTGGCGACGTATTTCTTTGGCGCCGGGCATGGCGGGCGCGCGCTGATCGCCGCGCAGCTCGGCGTCTACCTGAGCGTCACCGCGCTGTTTGAGGAGCACGGCACGGCGCTGAGCGTGATGCTGGGCGCGACGGCCGCGATGCTCCTGATCGTGGAGTATCTGCTGATCGCGAACATGTCGGAGGCAAAAGGAAGCGAATAAGATTCCCGTGAAAACGCCGCAGCTTACACGCTGCGGCGTTTTTGCGTCAAAAAGCGCTTGACAAATACCCCGGAAGGGTATATGATCAAGATACCCCAAGAGGGTATCATACGGAGGGATCGACATGGACCGTACGAAAGAAACACCTTGCCCGGCCTGCGCAAAAATGACCGTGCGCACGGACGAGCAGAAGAAAAAGCTGATGAACCGCCTGAACCGGCTGGAGGGGCAGGTGCGCGGCGTGAAGAAAATGATCGAAAACGACGCCTACTGCAACGACATCCTGATTCAGTCCGCCGCGATCGCCGCGGCGGTGGACGCCTTCAGCCGCGAGGTGCTGCGGGCGCACCTGCATTCCTGCGTGATCCGGGACATCCGGGAGGGCAGGGACGAGGTGGCCGATGAATTGATGGAAACGCTGGAGCGTCTGATGAGGTAAGAAATGGAGCAGTACAATGTAACGGGTATGACCTGCGCGGCGTGCAGCGCGCGCGTGGAGAAGGCGGTCAGCGCCGTGCCGGGCGTGGAGAGCTGCGCGGTGAGCTTATTGACGAACTCCATGGGCGTCGCGGGGACCGCGTCGCCGGCGGCGATCATCGCCGCGGTGGAGAACGCGGGCTACGGCGCGTCGCTGCGCGGGGCGCAGCAGCAAAGCGCCGCCGCGTCCGCCGCCGAGGCCGAGGAGGCGCTGCGCGATACGGAGACGCCGAAGCTCAAGCGGCGGCTGCTGGCCTCGATCGGCTTTTTGATCGTGCTGATGTACGTCTCCATGGGCCACCACATGTGGGGCGCGCCGCTGCCGGCGTTTTTCGAGGGCAACCCCGTGGCGATCGGGCTGGTGCAGATGATCCTGGCGGCGATCGTCATGCTGATCAACAAACGCTTCTTCGTCTCGGGCTTCAAGAGCCTGTGGCACCGCGCGCCGAACATGGACACGCTGGTGGCGCTGGGCAGCGCGGCCAGCTTCGTCTGGAGCGTCTACGCGCTGTTTGCCATGAGCGGCGAGCTTGTGCGCGCCGACGCCGCGGCGGCCATGGCGTACATGGACGAGTTCTATTTCGAGTCCGCCGCCATGATCCTGACGCTCATCACCGTGGGCAAGATGCTGGAGGCGCGCTCCAAGGGGCGCACGACCGACGCGCTCAAGGGGCTGATGAAGCTTGCGCCGAAGACGGCCAACGTCCTGCGCGACGGCGTGGAGCAGACCGTACCCATCGAGCAGGTGCGCACGGGCGACCTTTTCGCCGTGCGGCCCGGGGAGAACATCCCGGTGGACGGCGTCGTGGTATCCGGCGCGAGCGCGGTGGACGAATCGGCGCTGACCGGCGAGAGCATCCCCGTCGACAAGGCCGAGGGCGACGCCGTTTCCGCCGCGACGGTGAACCGCAGCGGCTTCCTGACCTGCCGCGCCACGCGCGTCGGCGAGGACACGACGCTGTCGCAGATCATCAAGATGGTCTCCGACGCCGCGGCGACCAAGGCGCCCATCGCCAAGATCGCCGACCGCGTTTCGGGCGTGTTCGTCCCGGTGGTCATCTCCATCGCCGTCGTGACGATGATCGTCTGGCTGCTCATCGGGCGGCCCTTTCCCTTTGCGCTGGCGCGAGGCATCTCCGTGCTGGTGATCTCCTGCCCCTGCGCGCTCGGCCTTGCGACGCCGGTGGCGATCATGGTGGGCAACGGCATGGGCGCGAAAAACGGCATTTTGTTCAAGACCGCCGTCTCGCTGGAGGAGACCGGCAAGACGCAGATCATCGCGCTGGACAAGACCGGCACGATCACCGAGGGCGCGCCGCGCGTGACGGACGTGCTGCCCGCCGCGGGCGTGACGGAGACGCAGCTGCTGTCCGACGCCTATGCGCTGGAGCATAAAAGCGAGCACCCGCTGGCCCGCGCCGTCACGGAGCGGGCGGAGGCGCTCGGCCTTGTGCCGCAAGAGGTGACGGACTTCGCCGCGCTGCCCGGCAACGGCCTGACCGCCGCGTTGGACGGCGAGGAGCTGACCGGCGGCAGCCTGCAGTATATTGCTTCGCTCCTGGCGCTGCCCGCGCAGATCCGGGAGCAGGCGGAGGCGCTGGCGGAGCAGGGGAAGACGCCGCTGCTCTTTGCCCGGGGCGGGCGCTTCCTCGGCATGATCGCCGTGGCGGACGTCATCAAACCGGACAGCCCCGAAGCCATCGCCGCGCTGCGCAAAATGGGCATCCGCGTCGTCATGCTGACCGGCGACAATGCCCGCACCGCCGCCGCCATCGGCCGGGAGGCCGGGGTGGACGACGTGGTGGCCGGGGTGCTGCCCGACGGCAAGGAGGGCGTCATCCGCCGCCTGAAGGAGCTGGGGAAGGTCATCATGGTGGGCGACGGCATCAACGACGCGCCGGCGCTGACGCGCGCGGACATCGGCGTCGCCATCGGCGCGGGGACGGACGTCGCCATCGACGCGGCGGACGTGGTGCTGATGAAATCCCGCCTGACCGACGTGGCCGCCGCGGTGCGCCTTTCGCGCGCGACGCTGCGCAACATCCGCCAAAACCTGTTCTGGGCGTTTTTCTACAACGTCGTGTGCATCCCGATCGCGGCGGGCGTCTTTGTGAAGCTCGGCCTCACGCTCAACCCCATGCTGGGCGCCGCGGCCATGAGCTTATCCAGCTTCTGCGTGGTCAGCAACGCGCTGCGGCTCAACCTGCTGCGCGTGCACGACGCCGGGCGCGACAAGCCCGGAAAACAAATTGAGGAAACCGACTTCCGCCGCGTGGTGGAGGAGATTCAAAACAGCTTAAAGGAGGAACAAACCATGACGAAAACCGTAAAGATCGACGGCATGATGTGCGCCCACTGCGAGGGCCGCGTCAAGAAGGCGCTGGAGGCGCTCGCGGGCGTCGAGAAGGCCGAGCCGAGCCACGAGGCCAAGGCCGCGGTGCTGACGCTCAGCGCCCCGGTGGACGAGGCGGCGGTCAAGGCCGCCGTCACCGACGCCGGGTATGACTACCTCGGAATGGAGTAAGAAAAAAACAGCGAAGCGGCTGCCCGCGGGCAGCCGCTTCGCTGTTTTTCTAAGAGGATCACTCCACGGCGATCATGTAGTAGTACACCGGCTGGCCGCCGTCCACGAGCGTGATCTCCACCTCGGGGAAGGCGGCGGCGACGGCCTTCTGCAAAAGGCCGGCCTGCTCCTCGTCCACGTCCGAGCCGTAGTAGATCGTGATGAACTCGGGGGAGAGCTTCTTCATGGCCCGGCACATCGTGCGCGCGAGCGTCTTCGGGGAGCTGGAGGCGCCCAGAAGCGCGCCGTCGAGCAGCGCGAGGTATTCGCCGGCCTTGATCTTCTTTCCGTCGTACTCGCTGTTGCGCGCGGCGTAGGTGACAAGCGCGGTGTGGACGCCGCTGATGACCGCGCGGAAGGTGTCGGCGAGCTGCGCGGCGTCGGCGCTCTCGTCCATGTTCAGCATGGCGGTGATGCCCTGCGGGACGGTTTTGGTCGGGATGACGATGACCTTTTTCTCCGTCAGGGGCGCGCACTGCTCGGCCGCCATGATGATGTTCTTGTTGTTGGGGAAGACGAAAACCGTCTCCGCGGGGGTGCGGTTGATCTCCTGCAGGATGTCCTGCGTGGAGGGGTTCATGGTCTGGCCGCCGGTGACGATGCGGTCGCAGCCGAGGTCGCGGAAGATCTGCGCGAGGCCCTCGCCGGCGCAGACCGCGACATAGCCGCAGGCCTTCTCCGCCGGGGCAAACTCCGGCTCGGCGGGCGCGGCGGACGCCGGCGCTGCATCGACCAGCGCGTCATGCTGGGTGCGCATGTTTTCAATGTTCGCGATCTCCAGCGTGCCGTACTTCTGCGATTCCGTCAGCGCGGCGCCGGGGATGTTCGTGTGGACGTGGACCTTGAAGACCTCGTCGTCCTCGGTGATGACCAGCGAATCGCCGATGCTGCCGAGGTAGGCGCGGAAGGGATCGAGATCGATGTCGGCCTTTTCCTTGCGGACGATGAAAACGGTGTCGTAGGCGAAGGTGATCTCCTCGCTGCTGAACTCGCCGAACACCGCGTGGTCGTCGCGCGGCGCTTCCCTGGTCTCCGTGATGCTGCCGGATACCACGCGGCCCTGCAGGGAGCCGAGGAAGGCGTCCAGGATCGCGACGTAGCCCTTGCCGCCGGCGTCCACCACGCCCGCGCGGGCGAGGACGGGGTTCTGCTCCACGGTTTTTTCAAGGGCTTCCGCGGCTGCGCCGAGCGCGCGCTCCAGCATGGGCTCAACGCCGGCGTGGTTCTTGCTGTATTCCACCGCCGCGGCGGTGGCCACGCGGGAGACCGTCAGAATCGTGCCCTCCGCGGGCTTCATCACGGCCTTGTACGCGGCGTCCACGCCGTCGCGCATGGCGGTGGACAGCTCGTGGGCGGTGGCGGTCTTCTTGCCCTTCAGCCCCTTCGCGATGCCGCGGAAGAGCAGGGAGAGGATGACGCCGGAGTTGCCGCGCGCGCCGCGCAGCATGGCGGAGGCCGCCTTGTCCGCGGCAACGGCGATGTCCGGGTCGGACAGCTTCCGCATTTCCGCCGCGGCGGCGGAGACCGTCAGCGTCATGTTGGTGCCGGTGTCCCCGTCGGGCACCGGGAAGACATTCAGTTCATTGATCGCCTGCTTGTTCGTTTCCAGCGCTTCATACGCGCACAAGAGCATCTCGGCAAACTGTGCGCCGGTAATTGATTGATTCAACTCGTTACCTCCGCTTTGCCCGTGGTGCGGCGCATCGGCTCCGATCCGCCGCGGGCGTTTCTCTATCTGACGTGATGCGCCGCAGCTCAGCCGGCCATCACAGAATCGACGTATACATCCACTGCCTTGACCGGGACGCCGGTGGCCTCGCTGACCTTATAGCTGACCTCCCGGATGATGCTCCGCCCGATCACGGAAATGTTTACGCCATAATCCACGGCGATATGCAGTGCGATGGAGACCGCGCCCTCCTCGTGGAAGGTGACGGAGACACCCTTGGACATCGATTCTTTGCGGAGAAGCTGGTACAGGCCGTTGTCCTTGGTCTTGCCTACCATGCCCTTTACGCCGAAGCATCGTGTGGCCGCGTCGCCGGCGAGGGAGGTGAACACCTCGCTGGAGATGCTGACGCTGCCGCCGTCGTTCAGGATTTTAACCATTGCGGACGCCTCCTTGACTTGAAATGGGATTTGCTCAAAGTGCGATATATTATACAACATGGGAGAGGAAATCTCAAGTATAATTTGCTGAGACGCGCCCCGGCGGAATTATGCAGGTTGCCCAAGTTTTTTCAGTGAATTTTCAACAGTTTTCTTTAGACAAATCCGGCCTTGTATGCTATACTTATTCTGTTGCAAAGCAAGCATTTTTACAATTCATTCTATAAACAGCGCATCCCAGCGATGCGCGCGAAGGAGGAACTTGCATGGCAGGAACATTCAAAACGATGGACGGCAATACAGCTGCCGCTCATGTTTCCTATGCATTCACCGAGGTGGCCGGCATCTACCCGATCACGCCGTCCAGCCCCATGGCAGACTGCGTGGACCAGTGGGCCGCCGCCGGACGGAAGAACATCTTCGGGCACCCGGTCCGCATCATGGAGATGCAGTCCGAGGCCGGCGCCGCCGGGACGGTGCACGGCAGTCTGAACACCGGCGCGCTGACGACGACCTATACGGCGTCCCAGGGCCTGCTGCTGATGATCCCGAATATGTATAAGATGGCGGGCGAGCTGCTCCCCGCGGTCTTCCACGTCTCCGCCCGCGCGCTGGCCAGCCACGCGCTGAGCATCTTCGGCGACCACTCCGACGTCTACGCCTGCCGGCAGACCGGCTTCGCCATGCTCTGCGAGAATAACCCGCAGGAGGTCATGGACCTGTCCCCGGTGGCGCATCTGGCCGCCCTCAAGGGCAGCGTGCCCTTCCTGAACTTCTTTGACGGCTTCCGCACCAGCCACGAGCTGCAGAAGCTCCGCGTCTGGGATTACGCCGACCTCGCGGAGATGCTCGACAAGGACGCGCTGCGCCGCTTCCGCGACCGCGCGCTGAGCCCCGACCATCCGCAGATGCGCGGCAGCCACGAGAACGACGACATCTTCTTCCAGAACCGCGAGGCGTCCAACGGCTACTACAACGCCCTGCCGGAGATCGTGGAGGAATACTTTGCGAAGATCAACGCAAAGCTCGGCACGGACTACAAGCTGTTCAACTATGTCGGCGCGCCGGACGCCGAGCGCGTCATCATCGCGATGGGCTCCGTCTGCGACACCGCCGAGGAGGTCCTCGACCACCTGCTTGCAAAGGGCGAGAAGGTCGGATTGCTGAAGGTCCGCCTGTACCGTCCCTTCTCCGCCGAGCGCCTGCTGGCCGCCATCCCGGAGACGGCGAAGAAGATCGCCGTGCTCGACCGCACCAAGGAGCCCGGCAGCCAGGGCGAGCCGCTCTGGCTCGACGTCGTGACGGCCTTCGCCGCGGCGGGACGCCAGGCGACGATCTGCGGCGGCCGCTACGGTCTCGGCAGCAAGGACACCCCGCCCAGCAGCATGGCGGCGGTCTACAAGGAGCTGGAAAAGGCCGAGCCGAAGCGCCACTTCACCGTCGGCATCACCGACGATGTGACCTACCTCTCCCTGCCCGAGGAGGAGATGCCCGACACCGCGCCCGCCGGCACGATCCAGTGCAAGTTCTGGGGCCTCGGCGGCGACGGCACCGTCGGCGCGAACAAGAACTCCATCAAGATCATCGGCGACCACACGGACAAGTACGTGCAGGCCTACTTCCAGTACGATTCGAAGAAGACCGGCGGCGTCACGATCAGCCACCTGCGCTTCGGCGACAAGCCGATCCGCAGCCCCTACTACGTCAACAAGGCGGACTTCGTCGCCTGCCACAACCCCGGCTATGTGACGAAGGGCTTCCGCATGGTCAACGACGTCAAGCCCGGCGGCGTGTTCCTCATCAACTGCCAGTGGGATTTCGACGCGCTGGAGCGCAACCTGTCCGGCGAGGCCAAGCGCTATATCGCAAAGAACAACATCCGCCTGTATACCATCAACGCCATCGACCTGGCGCTGAAGATCGGCATGGGCAAGCGCACGAATACCATTTTGCAAAGCGCGTTCTTCGCGCTGGCGGACGTGCTGCCGCGCGCCGAGGCCATTCAGTATATGAAGGACGCGGCCACGGCCAGCTATAAGAAGAAGGGCGACGACATCGTCCAGATGAACCACGCCGCGATCGACGCCGGCGCCGAGGCGCTGGTGGAGATCAAGGTCCCGGCTGCGTGGGCCGATGCGCCCGACGCGCCCGAGACGGCGATGCCCGAGGCCGCCAACCCGCTGCTGGCCGAGATGGTGAAGAAGATCACCGAGCCGGTGGAGCACATGGACGGCCAGCGCCTGCCGGTCAGCGCCTTCCTCAAGCACGCCGACGGCACCTTCGAGGTCGGCGCCAGCGTCTATTCGAAGCCCGGCGTCTCCGCGCTGGTCCCGTGCTGGGACCCCGAGAAGTGCGTACAGTGCAACCAGTGTGCCTACGTCTGCTCGCACGCGGCGATCCGCCCCTACGCCCTCACCGAGGCCGAGGCCGCCAAGGCCCCCGAGGCGGCGAAGCTCGTCCCATTCAAGGCCGGCAAGGGCAAGGGCCTCTATCAGTATATGATCGGCGTGTCCCCGCTCGACTGCCTCGGCTGCGGCGTGTGCACCGACGTCTGCCCGACCGGCTCCGTCAAGATGGTGCCCGCCGAGTCCCAGAGCGCGCAGCAGCCGGTCTGGACCTACGTCAACCGCGAGGTCGCCGAGAAGACCGACCTGCAGGACAACACGGTCAAGGGCAGCCAGTTCCGCCGTCCGCTGCTGCAGTTCTCCGGCTCCTGCGCCGGCTGCGCGGAGACCGCGTACGCCCGCCTCATCACCCAGCTCTTCGGCGAGCGGATGTTCGTCGCCAACGCCACGGGCTGCTCCTCCATCTGGGGCGGCACGGCGGCCTGCTCGCCCTACGCCGCGGGCAAGTCCGGCAAGGGCGTGGCCTGGGCCAACTCCCTGTTTGAGGACAACGCCGAGTACGGCCTCGGCATGGCGCTGGGGCAGGGCTCCCACCGCGCGATGCTGATGGCGGACATCAAGGAGCTGCTGGGAAGCGAGTGCGGCAAGATCGAATCCTTCCGCGCCGCGGCGGAGCGGTATCTCGAGACCGCGGACGACGGCGCGGCCAACGCCGAAGCCGTCGATGCGCTGATCCCCGAGCTGCAAAAGCTCGCAGACGCGGGCTATCCCATCGCGCCCAAGCTGCTGGCGGACAAGGCCTTCCTGTCGAAGAAGTCCGTGTGGATCTTCGGCGGCGACGGCTGGGCCTACGACATCGGCTTCGGCGGCGTGGACCACGTGCTGGCCAGCGGCGAGGATGTCAACATCTTCGTCTTTGACACCGAGGTTTACTCCAACACCGGCGGACAGGCCTCGAAGGCCTCCAACCTCGGCCAGATCGCCCAGTTCGCGGCGGCCGGCAAGGCCACGGCCAAGAAGAGCCTCAGCGAGATCGCGATGAGCTACGGCTACGTCTACGTGGCGCAGGTCGCCATGGGCGCCAACATGAACCAGACGCTCAAGGCCATCACCGAGGCCGAGGCCTACCACGGCCCGTCCCTCATCATCGGCTACGCCCCCTGCGAGATGCACTCCATCAAGGGCGGCATGATCAACTGCCAGCGCGAGATGAAGCGCGCGGTGGACTGCGGCTACTGGAACCTGTTCCGCTACAACCCGGCCAACACCGAGCAGCCCTTCTCCCTCGACAGCAAGGCCCCCGGCGGCGACGAGGATTACCTCGCCTTCCTGATGAACGAGGCCCGTTACAGCGCGCTGGAGCGCTTCCACCCGGAGCGCGCCAAGGAGCTGTTCGCGAAGAACATCGAGGCGGCACGGAAGCGTTACGGCCAGCTCGAGCGCCTGCGCGACTACTTCAACGGCAAATAATCCGGCATAGAGCAAAAGCGACGCCCACCCCGGTTTGGGGTGGGCGTCGCAGCATTTGTGGGGCGGGGGATTGCGCTTACGCGATCGGACGCACCAGCGCCGCCGCGCCGATGATGCCGGCGTCGCCGCCGAGCGCGGCGATCCGAATCTCCGGGAGCAGCGCGGTGTCGCGCACGAAGGCGTGGGCCTTCACGTATTCCCGCACGGGGACGAGCAGCGCGTCGCCCGCGCCGGATATGCCGCCGCCAAGCAGCACGACCTCCGGGAAGAGCGCGTTGATGAAGTTGACGAGCCCGGCGCCGACGTAGGCGGCGTATTGCGCCGTCACCGCGCAGGCCGCCGCATCCCCGGCGGCTGCCGTGGCGTAGATCGTCCGGCCGCTGAGCGCGATGACGTTCAGCGCGGATTCGGGGTGCGCCGCGGCCGCTTCCTTTGCCTGCCGGATGAGGGCGGTGGCGCTGGCGTAGGCCTCCCAGCAGCCGCGCTCGCCGCAGGTGCACGGCGCGCCGCCCATCTCGATGCACATGTGGCCGTACTCGCCGCCGAGACCGCCGAAGCCGCACCAGATACGCCCGTCCACGATGAAGCCGCCGCCGACGCCGGTGCCCAGCGTGACCATCAGCATGCTGGAGCAGCCCTTCGCCGCGCCGCCGACGACCTCGCCGAGCGCGGCGCAGTCCGCGTCGTTGGCGAGAAAGACCGGGAGATCGAGCCGCCGCCGCAGCTCCGACGTGACGGGGACGCCGTCCCAGCCGATGTTGTGCGCATAGCGCACGACGCCGCGGTTTGTGTCGCAGGTGCCGGGGACGCCGATGCCCGCGCCTGCGCAGTCAGCGAGCGTGTACCCGCCCTTTGCCAGCGCCGCCTTCACGCATGCGGCGATGTCATCCAAAAGCGCCCGCGCGCCGTTTTGCCAAACGGTGGGGACGCTGTGCGCGGCGACGATGCGCTGCGCCTCATCCACGATGCCGACGGCGATGTTTGTGCCGCCGAGGTCGATGCCGATCCGGAACATGGCCTTTTCCTCCCGATACAGACGGTGTTTTCTGTATTGTATACCACATCCGGGCTCCTTTGCAAGAGGGGGTTGACAGGCGGCGCGGCGGGGTGCTATCTTTAGAAAAACACTTGCATGGGAGGCGGGGAACATGATCAAGCCGCGGCATCTGTCGCCGGGCGAGCGCGTGGCCGTTGTGAGTCTGTCCAGCGGGAAACTGGGCGAGCAGAAGTTTATCCACAAGTTTGATCTGGCGAAGGAGCGGCTGGCGAAGGACTTCGGGCTGGAGCTCGTCGCGATGCCCAACGCGCTGCGCGGCGTCGATTACCTCTACGCGCATCCGGAGGCCCGCGCCGCCGACCTGATGGACGCATTCCGCGATCCGTCGATCCGGGCGGTGTTCTGCGCCATCGGCGGGGACGATACGATCCGCCTGCTGCCCTATGTGGACTTTGACGTGCTGCACGACAACCCGAAGATCTTCACGGGCTTTTCCGACACGACGACGAACCATTTTATGATGTACAAGGCCGGGCTTATGAGCTATTACGGCGCTTCGCTGATGGGAACATGGTCCGAGTATGTCTGCATCAACGACTATTCGCTGGATATGCTGCGCCGGACGCTCTTCGAGCCGCAGCCGACGCTGGAGATCCCCTCCGCGCCCTACTGGTATGACGACGAGGACGAGAAGATCTGGTGGTGCGAGGAGAACATGCACCGGCGCAAGCCCTACCATCCGGAGGAGATCGGCTACGAGCTTGTGCAGGGCGGCGGCGTCGCCGAGGGGCCGCTGCTGGGCGGCTGCATCGACGTGTTCCCGGAGATCATCGGCACGTCGCTGTGGCCCTCGCTGGACGAATGGCGGGGCAAGCTGCTGTTTCTGGAGACCAGCGAGGAGGATATGCCCTGCGACTATCTGACGTGGTATCTCCGCAACCTGCAGGCACAGGGCATCCTCGGCGTGATCAAGGGCATCCTCGTGGGCAAGCCCGCGCGCCGCAGCAAGTACGAGCCCTACAAGGAGGTCTTCCGCAAGGTGGTCGGGCTTGAGGCGGGGCGGCCGGAGCTGCCGATCCTCTGCAACGTCAACTTCGGCCACGCCGAGCCGATCTGCGTGCTGCCCATCGGCGCGATGTGCCGCCTGGACGCGGAAAAGAAAACGATCACGCTGCTGGAGCGCGCGACGGAATAAGAAGAACGGGTGGAGCGGTCTCCACCCGTTTTTTTCACTCCTCCAGCTGCCGGCCGAGGAAGCCGGCCACCGTCTGCACCAGCTTCTGCTCGGTGTCGCCGTGGGGCGGCACGCCCTTCGGCGCGGCGAAGATCACGCAGCCGAGCACGTCGCCCGCGCTGACGATGGGGGCGGCCACGGACACGCAGGGCTCCTCGCTGCCCTCGAGGATCGGCAGCGCCGCCTGCTCCCCGGCGGCGTAAAGTCGCCGGTTTTCCATGATCTGCTCCAGCGCGGCGCTGACATGCTTTTCCATGAGCTCGCGGCGGGGGAGGCCGGAGACGGCGATCACGCTGTCGCGGTCGCAGATCACGGCAGGGACGCCCGCCGTCCGGTGCAGACTTTCGCAGATCTGCGCGGCAAACTCGTTGAGCTCGCCCATCGGCGAGTACTTCTTGAAAATCACCTCGCCGTCCTTCTCCGTAAAGATCTCCAGCGGGTCGCCCTCGCGGATGCGCAGCACGCGGCGGATCTCCTTGGGGATGACGACGCGGCCGAGGTCGTCGATGCGGCGCACGATTCCGGTTGCTTTCATATCGGTAAAACTCCTTTGTCGAACAAATTGGATTGCCTTTAGTCTTTGGAAGCGGCCCCAATTTATGCAAAGGGCGTTTTGGAAGTTTTTGCGCGGACGACGAAAGCGAGATGCGCGCCTAACGCCGCCGGCGGACGGGATTTGCGTAGAATCTGCTTTGCATCTGCCGCCGTTTCTGCTATACTCTTTTCAGAAAAGCAATCAGCAACGTTTTTCTTTGGAGGTGCGAGATGAAACAAACGAAGATTGCAATTTGCCTTGCCCTGATGATGGCATTGCTGCTGGTCGGCTGCGCAGGCGCCACCTTTACAACGACCAGCGTCGGGAACAAGTCGACGATCGAAGTGAACAATGCGGAGGACGGAGCGACCGCCGAGGCGGGACCGTTTTCTGTCGGCAAAGGGAAGACCGCGTATGTGGAATCGGCCCTGGAGAAAGGAAAGCTGCAGATCGACTTTGCGGAGGCGACGGTTTTCAAAAACGATGATACGTCGGATGACGTGATCATCGGAGACGTGAAGGCAAGCGTCACGGTCGGGGCCGGGGAGCAGGTCGAGGTCCCGCTGGAGCGGGGCGACTATGTCCTGCAGCTTACGGCCGTCGGGAACACCGGCGGGAAAGTCACCGTCAATATCAAGTAAATACGAGCGGATAGAGAAATGCAGACGCCTGCCCGAAGGCTCCTTCGGGCAGGCGTCTGCGTTGCGGTCTGTGCGTCAGGATCCCGGCGCCGTATCCAGAACGTAGCGCACCGTCCCCGGTGTAGGCCAAAACGTCCCGCGCCGGATGATGGAATCCGGTTTTTTCTGCATTTCGGTACCTCCGGTTTTTCTCCTGTACTGTTTACCGCCTTCAAAGCGGCGCAATCAATGAAAAAAAGCTTGTCATCAAAGCTACAAATCCCGCCGGCGTTTTTCGGCGCAGGTTTGCATGGACGACCGGGGCGCGGTATGTTACAATAACTGATAGGAAAGAAATCCGGCGTTTTGGGGAGGGCCTATGAGAATCAAAACGAATCCGTATCTGCTGTGGGGCAAGCGCATCGCAATTTACATCCTCGGACTGTATCTGACGGCGATGGGCGTGGTGTTCTCGGCGCGCTCCGCCCTCGGCGTCAGCCCGGTCAGCTCGCTGGGCAACGTGATGTATCAGATCGCGCTCGCCGCGCACGCGCCGACCTTTTTCAACCTGGGCAACTGCACAACGATCGTGTTTTGCGGCTACATGCTGGTGGAGCTGCTGATTCTGCGGCGGGATTTCAAGCCGGAGATGCTGCTGCAGATCCTCGTCTCGTTCCTGTTCGGGCAGCTTGTGAATCTGGCGGGCGCGATGCTCCGCGCGCTGCCCGCGCCGAGCTCTTACGCCGTGCAGCTGCTCTATGTGATCATCAGCATCCCGCTGATCGCGCTGGGGATCTTCCTTTACCTCGGGCCCAATCTCTTCGCCATGCCCAGCGACGGCCTGTGCGTCGCGGTCTCGAAGAAGGCCGGCATCTCCGTCGGCACGGCGAAGACGATCTTTGACTGCTCGGTGGTTGCGATCTCCACGGCAACGTCGCTGCTGTACTTCCGCGCGCTCGTCGGCGTCCGGGAGGGCACGGTCATCGTCGCGCTGCTGGTCGGAACGGTGATCCGGCTGCTGCAGAAGCCGCTGCAAAAGCCGCTGCTGCATTTTGTGGAGCGGGAGACCAAGATCAATCGCGCGCTGGACATCGGCGCGGAGGGCTATCAGACCGATCTCTCGGGCAACCCGAAGGTCATCATCACGATCGGGCGCGAGTTCGGCTCCGGCGGGCACGACATCGCCGAAAAGCTGGCCGAGCGGCTGCACATCCCGTTCTACGACAAGCAGATCGACCGCCTTGCGGCGCAGCAGTACGGCATCCCGCTGGCGCAGATGGAGAAGATCACGCAGCGCCTGGAGCGCGAGCCGCAGCGCATCTACGCCGACGCGGCCTACGCCATGACCAACGCGCTGTCACCGGAGGAGGAGATCTTCGTTGCGCAGAGCAAGGTGATCCGCCAGATCGCCGCGAGCGGCGAAAGCTGCGTGATCCTCGGCCGCTGCGCCGACTGGCTGCTCTACGACGATCCCAACTGCTTCCGCATCTTCGTCCACGCCCGGCCCGACGTCCGCGTAAAGCGCACGATGGCCGTCTATGGGCTTGGAGAGGAGGAGGCCCGGCGGCAGGTGGAGGCCACCGACCGCGCCCGCGCGCAGTATTACGAGCGCTATACCGGCCGGGAATACGGCAAGCAGAAGTATTACCACCTCGGGCTGGACAGCGGCCTGCTGGGTACGGACGAGAGCGTGGAGTCCATCATCAACATCCTGCGCCGCTGGTGCGACGTGCGCGGCACGCATCCGCTTTACATGCTGTAATCAGGCGCCGTCTGTTATGCGACGAAAAGCGCACAGGCCCGTTGCGGCCTGCGCTCTTTTTGCGTCCGTCAGGACTTGTCCTGCGTAAAACGGTTTTCGATGTATTCCCAGAGCAGCGCCGCGCCCTTGCCGAGCGCGCCGGTCTGATTGCGCACCAGACAGACGTCCCAGCAAAACCGCGCGTCGGGGAAGGGGACGTAGCGGCAGCGCGCGTTCTGGTTGTCCACGGTGTCCGACGGGATCGTGAACAGCGCGCCGCTGCGCTGCGACAGCGCCGCGCTGGCCGAGAAGTGCGCGGACTTCCTTTTCTGGGAGAAGGGGAACGTCGTGGCGTACGGCCGCATGGACGGCCAGCCGATCCGCTGGAAGGAGCTGGACGAGGTCGGCGTGCGCCCGGCGATGTGGGTGCGCAAGAAAATTTTGTGAAATATCCCACAAGGGGGCTTGTGGCACCTGCCGGTCGTGCGGTATAATGAGGCCGGGGGGAAAAATCTGATACTGACAGGAGATCGACGACTATGAATATGGATCTTTGGGTACGCGAGCAGATCGCAACGCAGGACAAGAAGGCCATGCCGCTTTTGTCCTATCCGGCCGTGCAGCAGCAGTTCATCACCGTGGATCAGCTGATCCACTCCTCCAGCGAGATGGCGCTGGGCGTCCGCCTGATGGCGGACCGCTACAAGATGCCCTTCGCATCGACCTATATGGACCTCTCCATCGAGGCCGAGGCCTTCGGCGCCAAGTGCACCTACCACACCGACGACATCCCCACGATCACCGGGCAGCTCATCTCCACGCAGGAGGAAGCGGACGCCCTGGCCGTCCCCGAGCTGGGCGCGGGGCGCACCGGCAAGGTGCTGCGCGCGCTGGGCAAGACGCTGACGCTTGTGAACGACCGCCCCGTTTTCGCCAACTGCACCGGCCCGTTCTCGCTGGCCGGGCGCCTGATGGACGTGAACGAGGTGCTGCTCATGACCTATGAGGAGCCCGAGCTGGTCCACACCGTGCTGGAGAAGTGCACGCAGTTCCTACTGAAGTACATCAAGGCGATGAAGGACCTGGGCGCCAACGGCGTCATCATGGCCGAGCCCCTCGCCGGCCTGATGTCCGCAAACGCCATGCAGGAGTTCTCCAGCGATTACGTCCGCCGCATCATCGACGAGCTGCAGGACCGCGACTTCGTGTTCGTCTACCACAACTGCTCCAACGCCATCGAGAAGAAGGTCGACGCGATCGTCACCACCGGCGCGCGCATGTTCCACTTCGGCGAGGGCGCCGACATGTGGAAGCTGCTCAATTCCATGCCGCGCGACGTGATCGTCATGGGCAACATCAGCCCCTCCGCGGTCTTCCTTTGCGACAGCACCGACAAGATGGCGAAGGACACGCAGTATCTCCTGCGCAAGTGCATGGTCTTTGAGAACTTCATGATCTCCTCCGGCTGCGACATCCCGGCGAACACGCCGCTGGCGAACATCGATAAGTTCTTTGAGGTCATCAACCTCGGCTACCACAAGGCGCGGCTCTGGGGCCAGATCAGCCGGGCCTATCCCCACAATCCCGAGAACCGGAAGTACTGAGATTCTTGTATCGCAAAACGGTGCGGCGCCCCCTCAGGGGGCGCCGCACCGTTTTGCGCGTATCGTTCAGCCGGCGGCGGTCTTCCGCGCGCGCTTGTTTGCGTACATGGTCTTATCCGCGCGGCGCACTACGTCGCTCACGCTGCGATCGGCGCCGGATTCGTATTCCGCGATGCCCATGGCGATGTGCACCTCTTCCCAACGGTTTTGGGCTGCATCGCTGATCTCCTGCGCGCTGTGGCGGAACTCCGCGGCGAGCGCGTCGCGGTTGTCGAAATCCTCGTTTTCCAGCACCACGGCGAATTCGTCTCCGCCGATGCGGTAAACGGGGCTGTGGAGGAAGGTGCGGCAGATGAGGCGGCAGGCGTTTTTCAGATAGACGTCGCCCCGGTCGTGGCCCCAGCGGTCGTTGATCGCCTTGAGCCCGTCGCAGTCAAAGATGCCGATGGCAAACCGCAGCAGCGGCTCTTTGCGGTCCATGCGCGTTTGCAGGTCGTCCAGAAGGTCGGAGAAGGCGCCCTTGTTCTTCGCGGAGGTCAGCGCGTCCACGTAAGCGCGCTGGTTCAGGTCGCTGATGTGCTCCTGCGTGTGGCTCACCAGCTGCCGGAAGGTCCGGGTGAGCTTGCCGATCTCATCGTTTCCGCTGTAATCCAGCGTATAGTCATAGTTGCCCGCCTCGACCTGCTGCGCGGCCTCGGTGAGCTTTTCCAGCGGCTTTGTGATGCGCCGGGTGTAGAACATGGTAAAGGCGCTCATGGTCAGCAGGACCGCCGCGGAGACGATGAGGACCTCGTTGATGAGCTTTTGCCATTGCCCCTCCGTCTCCGCGACGGGGACCGCGACGTTCAGGCGCATGCCGTTGCCGACCGGCAGCCATGCCGCGAGCTTGTCCACGCCCTCAAAGCGGTAGCGCAGGAAGGTGCTGCTGCTCAGCGCCCCGTCGGGGAGCGCGGGCTTGGTCTCCTCGGTCAGCGCCGTCACGTCGATGCGGGGGTGGTAGAAGAGGTTCCCCTGCTCGTCGCTCAAAAACGCGTAGCCGTTGTTGTAAAGGCGGATGCTCTCCACCTGCTTGGCCATCGTGGAATAGTCGATCTCAATGCCCACGACGCCGACGAACTGCCCCCTCCAGTAGATCGGGACGTTGTAGGAGATCACGCGCATATTCAGATTGTCCGTGATGTAGGGCGGCAGCCAGAAGGGAATAGTCTATCTCCACGCCGGTGGCGAAGGTGACGAGCCGATACTTTTCGCACAGGCGCGCGATGTTGTTGTAGCGGTAGTTGCTGATCAGGACGCAGTCCGCCACGCCCTCCGAGACCGCGCGCAGGCAGTCCGGGGTGGTCGGGTAGTAGATGCGCGTCCAGCCGGGGAAATTCTCCAGAAGAAAGGCGTCATAATTCGGGTTGCCCTCGTTGACGGCGACGATCACATGCTCCTTCTTCGCAAAGGTCCGGTAGGTCGCCTGCGACGCTGTTTTTGTTCACGCCGATGCGCTTGCCGTTTTGCGTGGAAAAGTCAGTAGGCAGGATCTCGCGGTTCGACGGAGAGACGAAGAGATAATACTCCTCCGAGCCCATGGGAAACGAGGGATAGAGCATGCGCTCGGCGCGCTCGGGCGTGTAGGAGACGTTGCTCATCAGGTCGATCTCGCCCTTTTCCAGCATCTCCAGGAGCTCCGGCCAGCTTCCGTTGACATACTCGTAGGTCCAGCCGGTGTAGCAGGCGATCTTCTGCTGGTATTCGTAAGCGTAGCCGCTGCGGCGCCCCGATGCATCATCGTGTTGTACGAAGAATCATACCAGCCGACGCGCACGGTCTTTTGCCCCGTTCCCTGCGCGCGCAGGGGAGGGGACCAACGTGCACAGCATCAGCAGGCACAGCGCAAAAGAAGCGAAGCTTTTTGCGATGTGAAGGAACGCGGCCACGCGTGTTCCCGTCCGGATCTCCATGGCGGTCTTTCCCTTGCTTCCGTTCAAAATGGGGACGCACAGGCAAGTTGACGATTTATTAGCAATTACTATAATAAAAATGACACGGATTTCCACCCTCCACACGAAAAATGCAGAAAAACTTGCGATGCGCTTTTCGCGCTGTTTGCGCCGACTGTGCGGTGCGCGGCGCGGTAAATCGGCGCGCAGTTATGCGCCGGCGTTATGACAGATTCCGCCGCGGCTTGACATCCGGTATCCTTTCTTCTAAAATTACCAATAAAACTACCAACCATGTCAGTTCCGGAGGCGCGCCATGTCATATTTCCCGATGCTGCTAAAGCTCGACGGTCTTCCCTGCCTTGTGGCGGGCGGCGGCCGCCTGGGGCTGCACAAGGCAAAGCTGCTGCTGGACAGCGGCGCGGACGTGACGGTGATCGCGCCGGAGGTGTGCCCGGAGCTGGCCGCGCTGCCGGTGAAGCTGCTGCGCCGCGCCGTCACCGCGCAGGACGTTGCCGGGATGTGGCTGGTGGTGGACGCCACCGGCGACGAGACGGCGCAGCGGCTTTTGTCGGACGCCTGCCGCGCGCAGCGCATCCCCTTCAACAGCGCCTGCCGCGTCGACGACGGCACCCTCATCTTCCCGGCGGTGTCCCGGCAGGGGCGGACCGTGCTGGCGGTGTCCACGCAGGGCGCCAGCCCGATCGTCAGCGCCAGCATGCGCGACACGCTCGCCGCCCATCTGCCGGAGCGGCTGGACGACATCCTGGATGCCATGGCCGCGCTGCGACCGGTGAGCCGCGAAGCGTTTCCGGCGCAAGCGCAGCGCCGGGCGTTCCTGCGGCGCTGTCTCGATGAAATGCTCTCTCTCGCCCGACCGCTGACCGGAGCGGAGATCGAGGCGATCAAGGAAACGATCAAGGGGGAAACACCATGAAACTGAAACGTCTTTTTGCCGGGCTGCTCTGCCTGCTGCTGCTGTGCGCCTGCGGCGCGCAGACCGCCGCGCCGACGCAGACCGCAGCGCCCGCCGCGCCCGTCGCCCCGCCGGACGACGCCAAGACCGATGTCCCCGCGCCCAACGACGCCCCGGCCCCGCCGCCGGACGCCACGGCGCTGCCGACGCGCACCTGGCCGCTGACCGTGACGGACGACCTCGGCAGGGAAGTGACGCTCACCGCGCCGCCGGAGCATGTCGCCGCGATCATGGCGAGCTTTGCCGAGACCTGGCTGCTGGCGGGCGGTACGCTCTCCGCCGCCGTGCGCGACGCCTGGGACGACTTCCATCTCGACCTCGGCGCGGAGGTGCGCAACCTCGGCAACTACAAGGACGTGAGCATGGAGCTGCTGTTCGAGGCCGAGGCCGACCTCGTGATCGCCAGCGCCAACACCAAGAGCCATGTTGAGCTGCGGGACACGCTGGAGCAGGCGAAGATCCCCGTGCTCTATTTTGAGGTCAACAGCTTTGCGGACTATCTGCGTATGCTCTCCGTCTGCTGCGAGATCACCGCACGCAGCGATCTTTACGAGCAAAACGGCCTTGCGGTCAAGGCGCAGGTGGACGCCGCCGTTGCCGCGGCGGAGAAGGCAAAGCAGACGCAGGGCGCGCCGCGCGTGCTGCTGCTGCGCACCGCCGCGTCCGGCATCCACGCCAAGGGCAGCAAGGGCACCGTGCTGGGCCTCATGCTCGCCGACCTCGGCTGCGAGAACATCGCCGACGGCAGCGAGCTGCTGGAGGACCTCAGCATCGAGCGCATCATTGAGGCCGATCCGGACCGCATTTTCATCGTGCAGCAGGGCAACGACAGCGCCGGGGCGGAGAAAACGCTCCGCGAGGCGCTGACCGACAACCCCGCATGGGCGGGACTGACCGCCGTAAAGGAAGGACGCGTCCACATGATGGAGCGCAGTCTCTACCACTTCAAACCCAACAACCGCTGGGGGACCGCGTATGCGCAGCTTGAGGAACTCCTCTACGAAAAGTGAACACAGCGCCCTGCCGCTTGTGCTTGCGGCGGCCTTTCTGATCGTGAGCGCCGTGGCGTCGCTGTGCCTCGGCGCGGCGGGGCTGCCCCTGTCAAAGCTCTGGGCGGCGCTGATGAACGGTCCGGACGGCAGCGCGGCGGCGCGCATCCTCTGGTATGCCCGCATCCCGCGCACGCTGGCCTGCGTGCTCGCGGGCGCGGGGCTGAGCGTGTCCGGCGCGGTGATCCAGAAGGTGCTGAACAACTCGCTGGCCTCTCCGGGCATCATCGGCGTCAACGCCGGGGCGGGGCTTGCCGTGGCGATCTGCTGCGCCCTCGGCGCCCTCGCGGGCTGGGTTGTCGCCGCCTCCGCCTTCGTCGGCGCACTGTGCGCGACCTTCCTCGTCGTGATGACCGCGCGCAAAAGCCACGCCTCGCGCACCACCGTGGTGCTGGCGGGCGTGGCCGTCACCGCCTGCCTGAACGCCGTGACCGAGACCATCCGGACGATGGTGCCGGACGCGGCGCTGGCCAGCCAGGATTTCCGCGTCGGCGGCTTCCACGCGGTCAACCAGGCGCGGCTGCTGCCCGCGGGCATCCTCATTGTGCTCGGCATCGCCGCGGTCTGCACGCTGACCAACGAGCTGGAGCTGCTCGGCCTCGGAGACGACACGGCCCACGCCCTCGGCCTGCGCGTCAATCCGGTGCGCAACGGGCTGCTCACGCTCGCCGCGCTTCTGGCGGGCGCGAGCGTCAGCTTTGCCGGGCTTCTGGGCTTCGTCGGGCTCATCGTGCCGCACATCGCGCGCAAGCTCGTCGGCAGTGAGAGCGGACGGCTCATCCCCTTCAGCGCCCTCGCCGGGGGCGGCTTCGTCGCGCTGTGCGATCTCATTGCCCGTCTCCTCTTTGCGCCCTATGAGCTGCCCACGGGCATCCTCATGAGCTTCCTCGGCGGCCCCTTCTTCATCTGGCTGCTGGTAAAGCGAAGGGAGGGGCACAGCAAATGATCGAGCTGAAAGGCCTGTACGCCGCCTATGACGGCGCCGAGGTCCTCCATGGGATCGACGCGCGCTTCCCGAAGGGAAAGGTGTCGGTGCTGTGCGGCCCCAACGGCTGCGGCAAGAGCACGACGGTCAAGGCCCTTTTGCGCCTTGTGCCGGAGGTGCGCGGCGAGATCGCCATAGAGGGAACGCCGCTGTCGGCCTTCTCGCAGAAGGAGCTGGCGCAGCGCGTGGCCTATGTGCCGCAGAGCCGCAACATCCCGGACATCACGGTTTACCGCCTTGTGATGCACGGCCGCTTCCCGTATCTGAGCTATCCCCGGCGCTACCGGAAGGAGGACCACGCGCACGTCCACGAGGCGCTGCATCAGATGGAGCTGATGCCCTTGGCGCAGCGCAAGCTGGAATCGCTCTCCGGCGGCCAGCGGCAGAAGGCCTATATGGCGATGGCGCTGGCGCAGGATACGGACGTCATCGTGCTTGACGAGCCGACCAACTTCCTCGACATCCGCAATCAGTATGAGCTGCTGACTTGCGTCCGGACGCTGACGGAGATGGGGAAGACCGTCGTGATGATCCTGCACGATTTTGAGCTGATTCTGCACTGCGCCGACCACGTGGTGCTGCTCGGCGAGGGCACGGTCCGCGCGTCGGGCAGCGCCCGTGCGGTGCTCGCAAGCGACGCGCTGCGCGAGACCTTCGGCGTCACGCCCTGCTTTTATGAGACGGAAGACGGAACCCATTGCTATATCAAACCGTAATCGAAGGAGGCACCCCCATGCAAAAAGCGATTCTTGTCGTCAGCTTCGGCACCGCCTACGCGCAGACCCGGAAGCTCACCATCGAGGCCATCGAGCGCGACCTTGCCGACGCATACCCCGAGCGGACGCTCTATACGGCGTGGACCAGCGGCATGATCCTGCGCAAGCTGAAAAAGCAGGGGGAGGCGGTCCGCGACACGCTGCCCGAGGCGCTGGAGCGCATGATGCGCGACGGCGTGACGGACGTGCTGGTGCAGCCGACCTTTCTGCAGGCGGGGTATGAGATGCGCATGGTGCGCGAAACGCTCACGGCATGGAAGGATCGCTTTGACCGCGTCGCGCTCGGCGAGGTGCTGGTATCCGGGCCGGAGGATCTGGCCGCGCTCGCAAGGGCGCTGGAGGCCCGCTTTGCCGGCGTCGGCGCGGACGAGGCGCTGGCGCTGATGGGCCACGGCAGCGAGGGCGCGGACTTTTACCCCTATGAAAAGCTGACGGACGCGTTCCGCCGCGACGGGCGGGAGAACTTCTGCGTCGGCACCGTGGAGTTCGCCCCGGGCATCGGGCCCGTGCTGGACATGGTGCGGGCGCGGCAGCCGAAAAAGACCTATCTCGCGCCGCTGATGATCGTGGCGGGCGACCACGCGATCAACGACATGGCCGGAGACGAACCGGATTCCTGGCGAAACCGGATCGCGGCGTGCGGAAGCGAGCCGGTCTGCGTGCTGATGGGCCTGGGAGAGTACGCGGAGGTGCGCAATCTCTTCGTGCAGCACGCCGGCGCGGCGGTCGCTTTGTAATTCTATTTTTGCATAATCGGAATGCAGATAATTGACAAATCCGCAGACCGGGAATAACATACAGACAACTGAATATCTATGATCTTCTGCAGCGTTTCAATACGCAGCATGGAAGGGTAACCAGTCCCACGAGCAGGTCACTGTCGGCGTCTGCGGACGCCAAGTCAGACACATGGCAGAAGATCCCACACGATTCCAGCGCAATGGTGTGTTAACATGGCGTAACTGCGCGGAAATCATGCTGTATGGTTTTCGCGCTTTCGTTTTTCTTTTGCCGTGGATTTTTCGCGTCCGGGATCGTGCATCCCGGGCGCTTTCTTTGTTTTTCCAATTTAATAATAGAAAAAATCAGTACAGAAAGGAAACACGAAATGAAAAAGACCATTGCATTGCTTCTCAGCGTCCTGCTGATCGCCGCGCTGCTCGTCGGCTGCGGCGGCGGAAAGACCGAGACCTCCGGCGGCAAGACCGAGGTCAAGGCGGAAAAGACCCTGACCTTCGGCTGCCAGATGTATTCCGACGGCATGATCGCCCCGTGGATGCAGACCAACTGCGCATGGAACTGCATGCGCTTCGGCATCTCGGAGTCTCTCTTCGAGTTTGACGACAACAGCCAGCCGATCCCCTGCCTGGCCGAGAGCATCGAGAGCTCCGACGACCACCTGACCTGGACGATCAAGCTGAAGAGCGGCGTCAAGTTCTCCAACGGCGTTGACATGACCGCTACCAAGGTCAAATACGCGCTGGATTACGTCCGCCAGAAGGGCCCGGACGGCTCCTCCACGCCGGAGAACTTCCTGGAGTTCGCCGCCGAGGTCACCGCGGACGACGCCAACAACACCATCGTCATCAAGACCCAGACCCCGTATGTCAACCTCGCGGGCAACCTGGCCGACCCGGCCATGGCCATCGTGGACTACGAGGGCACCGGCGACAACTACGAGACCGGCATGATCGGCACCGGCCCCTACATGGTCAAGGAGTTCCACACGCAGGTCGGCTACGACATGGTCAAGAACCCCTACTACCGCACCGAGGTCCCCTATGACAATGTGAAGATCCTCTTCATGGGCGACGCCTCCGCCAAGGCCATGGCGCTGCAGTCCGGCCAGATCGACATCGCGGAGAACATCATGAGCGTTTCCGACCTGAAGACGCTGCAGGATGACGCCAACTTCACCGTTGAGACCGCTGCCGGCGTGCGCTGCGGCTTCAGCTGGATCAACTTCAACGGTGTGCTGAAAAACGACGATCTGCGTCACGCCGTGCTCATGGCGATCGACAACGACGCCATCTGCCACTCCAACACCATCGGCGACCTCTACACCCCCGGCTTCTCCGTCCTGCCCAGCGGCATGGGCTACGGCTACGAGACCCTGAATAACCCCTGGAAGTACGATCCCGAAGGCGCCAAGGCCCTGCTGGACAAGGCCGGCATCGTGGACACCAACGGCAACGGCATCCGGGAGCTGGACGGCCAGGACATCTACCTCCGCTATGTCTCCTATGAGAACCGCCTGCTCAACGACTTCTCCGACGCCCACACCCAGTATCTCAGCAAGGTGGGCATCGGCGTGAAGAGCGACTACGGCTCCTCCGACGACCAGTGGACCAAGCTGGTGGCCGGCGAATACGACCTGAACAACAACAACTGGAACCACATGATCGCCGGCTCCCCCTACACCTATCTGGGCAACTGGTGCAGCGAGAACGAGGCGGACTACTGCTTCTATCACAACGACGAATACAACAAGCTCTACAAGCAGCTGGAGAACGAGCTGGATCCCGCGGTGCGGCTCGACCTGCTCAAGAAGATGCAGCAGATCCTCATCGACGACGGCGTTGCCATCGTGGACGGCTACTACAACAGCTGCATGATCTGGAACAACAAGACCGTGGCCACCGCCCACATCCGGCCCAACGACTACTACTGGGTCACCGTGGACATCACCCCGGTCGGCTGATCGGACATGTGCGCAGGCGAGGGGGCGAAATGCCTCCTCGCCTGAAGTCCGCTTTTCAAGAAAGGAGGCGGCGAGTTGGGCGGAAAACAGCTCGCTTCCAGATTGCTGCAAATGCTGATCGTCCTGGTCGGCATCAGCTTTCTGACGTTCTTGCTCACGTATCTTTCCCCCGGCGACCCGGTGCGGAACATGTATACCTCCGCCGGCATCATGCCCACGGAGGAGCTGATCCAGCAGACCCGGGACGAGATGGGGTTCAACGACCCCTTCCTGATGCAGTATTCCCGCTGGATCACCAACTGTCTCAAGGGGGATTTCGGCAAGTCCTATTCCCTCAATAAGCCGGTGGTGAAGCTGCTGTCGGCCCGGCTGTGGCCCACGCTGAAGCTCACCCTCATGAGCATGGTGCTCATGCTCATCGTGGCGGTGCCCCTGGGCGTATTGTCGGCGGTCTACCGCAACAAGCCCATCGACTATATCGTCCGGGCCATCACCTTCTTCGGCGTGTCCATCCCCAACTTCTGGGTGGGCCTGCTGCTGATCCTCTATTTCTGCGTCAGGCTGCGGCTGCTGCCGGTGGTCTCCTCCGGCGGCACCTTCAAGGACCTGCTGCTGCCAGCCGTGACCCTGGCCGTCGCCATGTCCGCCAAGTACACCCGCCAGGTGCGCACCGCCGTGCTGGAGGAGCTTTCCTCCGACTATGTGGTGGGCGCGCGCGCCCGGGGCGTGAAGGATTCCAAGATCCTCTGGGGCAATGTTTTCCCCAATTCCCTCCTGCCCCTCATCACCATGCTGGGCCTTTCCGTCGGCTCCCTGCTGGGCGGCACCAGCGTGGTGGAGGTCATCTTCTCCTACCCCGGCCTGGGCAATCTGGCGGTGAACGCCATCACCTCCGCCGACTATTTCCTGGTCCAGGGCTACGTCCTCTGGGTCAGCGTCATTTACATGGTGATCAATCTGCTGGTGGACCTCTCGTATAACTACGTCGATCCCCGCATGAGACTGAGGCGGTGACGATATGGAAAAGAAAAAGAATAAATTCCTCTCCAACAAGGGGTTCATGATCTTTGCCGTCCTGGCCCTGCTGATCGTCCTGGCCTCCATCTGCGCGCCGCTCATCTGTCATGGGGTGGACCCCACCGAGGGCGAGCTGGCCGACGCCATCATGGCCCCCAGCTCGGAGCATCCCTTCGGCACGGATAAGATGGGGCGGGATATCTTCGCCCGGGTGATCTACGGCTCCCGCACCTCCCTGGTGTCCACCTTCTCCCTGGTGCTGACCATCTTCGTCATCGGCACCTTCCTGGGCATCCTGGCGGGCTACTTCGGCGGCTGGGTGGACGCCGTCATCATGCGCATCGCGGACATGATGATCGCCTTCCCCGGCCTGGTGCTGGCCATCGCCGTGGCCGGTATGCTGGGGGCCAGCACGAAGAACGCCATCATCGCCATCAGCGTGGTGTCCTGGCCCAAATATGCCCGCCTGGCGAGAAGCCTGGTCATGAAGATCCGCCATACGGATTTCGTGGCCGCCGCCCAGGTCACCGGCTCCCGGACGCCCTACATGCTCTGGAAGTACATGCTGCCCAACACCATCACCACCCTGGTGATCACCGCGGCCACGGACATCGGCTCCATGATGATGGAGCTGGCCGCCCTGAGCTTCCTGGGCTTCGGCGCCCAGCCGCCCACGCCGGAATGGGGCTCCATGCTCAACGAGGGCCGCAACTTCATGCAGTCCGCCCCGTGGATGATGATCTATCCCGGCCTGGCCATCTTCATCACCGTCGTGATCTTCAATATGCTGGGGGACAACCTCCGGGATATTCTGGATCCGAAGTCTGAGTAAGGGGGGATATCCATGGCTTTGCTTGAAATTACCAACGTCGATATCTCCTACGGGAAACGCCTCATCGTCAAGGACTGCAATCTCACGCTCGAAAAGGGCGAGATCTGCTCCATCGTCGGCGAGTCGGGCTCCGGCAAAACGACCGTCATCCGCGCCGTGCTCGGCCTGCTGGCCGGCGGCGGCAAGGTCACCGCGGGCGACATCGTCTACGAGGGCCGCAGCCTGCTGACGCTCAACGACAAGCAGTGGCGCGCGCTGCGCGGCCACGACATCTCGATGATCTTCCAGGATTCCGGCGCGATGATGAACCAGACGCGCCTGATCGGGAAGAGCTATGTCGAGTACATCCTCACGCATGAGAACATCTCGAAAAAAGAGGCCTGGGACAAGGGTGCGGAAATGCTCGGGCGCATGCGCCTGCCCGACCCGGACCGCATCATGAACTCCTATCCGTTCCAGCTCTCCGGCGGCCAGCGCCAGCGCGTCGGCATCGCGATGGGCATGACCTATCAGCCGCGGCTGCTGCTCGCGGACGAGCCCACAAGCGCCCTCGACGTCACGACGCAGGCGCAGATCGTCCGCCAGATGATGGAGCTGCGCGACGAGTACGGTACGAGCATCATCATCGTTACCCACGACCTCGGCGTCGCCTCCTACATGGCGGACAAGGTCGTCGTCATGAAAAACGGCGTCATCGAGGACCAGGGCAGCCGTCAGCACATTCTGCACGAGACGGACAACGCGTACACAAAGAAGCTGATGGACGCCGTGCCGAGTTTGGGAGGGAAACGCTATGTTTGACGAAAAAGACCTCGTACTGGAAGCCAAGCACGTCACCCGGCGCTTTCCCGCGTCCGGCGGGCGCGAGCTGGTGGCCTGCAACGACGTGAACCTCAAGATGTACCGGGGCAAGACCCTCGGCCTCGTGGGCGAGAGCGGCTGCGGCAAGAGCACCTTCATGCGCTTCCTGGTCTGGCTGGACCGGCCCAGC